>JBPEXB010000618.1:0-2092 GCA_052032125.1 Acidimicrobiia bacterium | reverse complement strand
GCCTAGGGTGAGCCCCAGTCATGCGATCGATCGACCCCCTTCGGATCAGGCACTTCCGGGCGCTGTGGACCGCCTCGGTGTTCTCCAACGTCGGCTCGTTCCTCCAGATCGTGGCGGCGTCCTGGGCGATGCTGGAGCTGACCGGCTCGCCCCTGTGGGTGGGCCTGATGGCTGCGTCGTCCACCTTCCCGCTGCTGTTCCTGGCGCTGCCGGCCGGGGCGCTCGCCGACCTGGTGGATCGGCGCAAGGTCCTGCTCGTCGCCCAGTCGGTCATGGGTGCGGCCGCCACCGCCATGGCGGTCGCCTGGTTCGCCGACGCCATCACCCCCGGCTGGCTGCTGGGCCTCGGCCTGCTGCTCGGAGTGGGGCTGGCGCTCAACCAGCCCGCCTGGCAGGCGATGGTCCCCGATCTCGTGCCGCGCGGCATGGTGGCCGATGCGGTGGCGTTGAACTCCGTGGCCTTCAATGTCGCCCGGGCGGTGGGCCCGGCGCTCGGCGGCCTCATCGTGGCGACGGCAGGACCCGGCCTGGCCTTCGCCCTCAACGCCGCCTCGTTCCTCGGCGTCATCACCGTCGTCTTCACCTTCCGCAAGGCGACGCCCGACGACGTCGGCGACGAGACGATCGGCAGTGCCATCGCCGTCGGCCTCCGTTACGCCCGTTACACACCGCCGTTCCGAACGCTGCTGGCGGTGGCGGCCGGGTTTGCCATCACCAGCGCAGTCGTGCAATCGCTGCTGCCCAACGTCACCGCCGACGCGCTGGAGGCCGGGGCGTCGGCGTACGGCTACCTGCTCGGGGCGATGGGCGTCGGTGCCCTCATCGGTGCCTTCAGCCGGCGAATCGGCCTCGACCGGTTCGGTGCCCGCATGGTGCCGGCGTCGATCACGGTGTTCGGGCTGGCCGGGATCCTGGTCGGCGTGAGCCGCACGATCCTGCTCACCGGCGGAGCGCTGCTGCTGGCCGGCGTGTGCTGGGTGTGGTCGCTGTCGACCCTCAACGCCACGGTGCAGCTCATGACGCCGCAGTGGGTGCGGGGGCGGGCCATGAGCCTCTACACCCTCGCGTTCGTCGGCTTCCTGCCGATCGGCTCGATCGTCGGCGGGGCGCTCGGCGATCTTATCGGCGCCGCCGAGTCGGTGGCCGTGATGTCGGTCGGCACCGTCGTGCTGGGCGTGGTGCTGGCGCGGATCGGCATCCCCGGGCTGGGCGACAACGTGGCCGACGACGCGCCGGCCGACTGGAACACGGCCCCCCACGACGAGCAGCTGCAGGGCGGGCCGGTGATGATCATCAACACCTGGCAGATCCGCCACGCCGAGCTCGACGAGTTCTTGGCCGTCATGGACGAGCTGCGGCACATTCGCATGCGCACCGGCGCCTACCGCTGGCGCCTCTATCGCAACGCCGAGGACCCGCACCGCATGTCGGAGTTCATGCTGCTGGCCACCTGGGAGGATCACATCCGCCAGCACCGCCGGATCGACGCGGCGGCCGTCGAGGTCATCAAACGGGCCAGCACGTTCGACCGCGGCGGCGGTCCGATGACCCGCCATCTCGTGGCCGTCGACGTCGATCCTGACCACCGTCCCGCCTGGGAGGAGCTGCTGGCCGTACACGACGACCTGCACGCCACCGACGGCTCGATCCCGCTCGACACCGGCGATCCGGTCAAGCGCCCGGCCCGCTAACCGCCGACCTGCGCGACACTCGCGTCATGATCTCGACCGATCTGGCCCGCCGTCTCGCCGCCGCCGGCCTCCGCTGGGAGCCGAGCGAGGGCGACCGCTTCATGATCCCCGACCGGGATCTCGAGGAGCACGTCTTCTCGGTCAGCGACATGACCATCCAGGTCGACCGGATCAAGGGCGTGCGGCAGATCTTCTTCAACGGCGCCGTCGAGTGGGCCCTCGACTCGATCGAGCAGCGCGAGGCGGTGTGGCTGCCGTCGGAGGCGCAGCTGCGGAAACGGCTGGGCGACGGTTTCCTGTCACTGGAGCAGACCGCCGGCGGGTATCGGTGCCTGTCGGAGGGCGGCTCCTTCGAGGCCGACACGGCCGCCGACGCCTACGGCCTCGCGTTGTTGGACGCT
>JBPEXB010000617.1:0-2137 GCA_052032125.1 Acidimicrobiia bacterium | reverse complement strand
GTACTGAGTACTTGGTACTGAGTACTCAGTACTCCTGATGGGTGGGATCAGTACGTCAGGAAGCGGCCCTTCCGGGTTCGCACCCGGCCGAGGACCTCAGCCGACACGCAGGCACCCTGCTCGATGCCGGCCGAGATGCCCATCGGGTAGTGGATGCCGCCGTACAGCCGCGAGATGGCCGCTTCGTTGGCCGCCTCCCACGGGGATCCGAAGGACCGGGGGGCGAAACCGTTCGCCAGCCCGGTGTCGTCGGTGAAGGCGACTTCGCCGAGCAGCGCCGTGAGCGTCGCCGCCGCCGCGCCCGAGCCGACCGAGTGCCCGGAGGTGTACTCGGGGAACTGCGGCGTGTTGACCGGCGTCACCCAGGTCGGATCGATGTGGGCATTGATGTACGTGACCGGGCGAACCAGGTTGGTGCGGTACTTCTCGGTCCAACACGACGTGAAGCCGTCCGCCAGGGCGATGCCATGGAGGGCGAAGACCTCGGCTGCTCGAGCCAGGTCGAGACCCAGTTGCCGCACGAGGATGGCGGTGATGAGCGTCCAGTGGCCAGACGGGAGACCGGTCGTGCCATCCGGGTTGTCACGCCAGAAGAGCGCGGTCTGACGCTGGTCCTCGGTGAGGTTGAGGACCGCTTCATAGGTCGTCATCGCCTGGGCATGGAACTCCGAGCCGACCTCGGTCGAGAACGGGACGGGCGGTACGGGGGTGCACACCGTGACCGGGTCCAGGGCGAAGGGGCGCACCTGCTCCCAGTACGGCTCGATGGCCGTCCCGAAGTTGGGCGGCGTCGACTGCCAGAGCCCCGGCCCGACCGGCGGTGTGTAGGGCAAGCCCTGGATGTCGGCCCAGCCGTCCCGCTCGATCCACGCGGCGATCTCGGCACCGACCTTGCGGCCCAGCTTGGCACCGCGTTCAGCGGCATCGTGGCCGACGGCTGCATACCGCTCGCCATGAATGGTGCCGGCGAGGGCGTCGAGCTCGGCGAGGGAGGTGTCACGACCGGCGAACAGCACGGGGACGATGGAGGCCATGGCCGCGTTGGCCGCGGCCGGCCAGTCGATGTGGGGTCCGGACGGGGCAGACGGGAGCCGGCCGAGATCGTTCAGCTGACCGCCGAGAGAGCGGTGTCGCGGCATGCCTCCGACGACCGCCTCGTAGGCGGCCACCGAGAAGTAGCCATAGGTGCGGGCAGCGTTGGGCGGCGTGTAGCGCTCGCGCTTGACCGATTCCCAGACGCCCTGGACCCAGCGGAGCAGAACATCGGGATCGTGGTGACGGGTGAGGGGTGTGGCGTGTCCGGCCAGTGCGGTCGCCGGCACGATCTGCAACGCCATGGCTCCGCCACCGACCATGGCGGCGCGAGAGAGAAACTCACGGCGGGTGTACGAGGGGCCCATGATCTGGGGTGACCTTCCCTGGTGCGGCCGTCGCACCCGGGCGACGGCAAGATTACTGTACGAGCGTAAAGTAGCTCGAAGCGAAATGTACGTGATGACGGTACGATCGTCAAGCTTCGATCGAGGAGGGCCCGTGGCGAGAACCAGCCGTCGAGATCAGCTGCTCGATGCCGCCCTCGCCACGTTCACCGAGCGGGGCTACGAGGCGACCAGCGTCGGGCGATTGGCGCGTCAGACCGGACTGAGCAAGGCGGCGTTCACCTACCACTTCGCCACCAAGGAGAGCCTGCTCGACGAGATCGCCGATCCCCTGGTCACGGCCCTCGAGACCGTGGTCGAACGGCATCCGACGTTCCCGGCGTGGCCGGACGAAGTGCGAGCGTTGCTGTCCGACTACCTCGAAGCCCTGGTCGAGCATGCCGACCTCGTCACCTGGATCGACGGCGACAAGGCGGTCCTCAACCACGAGGTGCTGGGCGAACGCCTCCGCGTGTGCAACGAACGGGCCCGCCGGGCCCTCATCGGCTCTCGCGGCAGCCAGCGTGCCCACGTCCAGGCGGCCGCCGTGCTCGGCATGCTGTGGCGCCCGATGCGCAACCTCGACAGCACCGGCGTCGAACGCGCAGCCGAGGCCCTCCTCGACCTCGCCGTGGACGCCGTGGAGACGATCAGACGCCGGAGCTGAAGCTCCGGCCGTAGTCAGTACTCAGTAGTGAGTAGTGAGTAGAGGCCGTCTC
>JBPEXB010000616.1:0-3774 GCA_052032125.1 Acidimicrobiia bacterium | reverse complement strand
ACCTACCTCACCGCCGCCGGCTACCTGAGCGCCCAGTTCTACTCGCTGTTCGGCCCGCTCCTGATCATCTTCTTCACGATCGGCGGCGCCGCCGCCGCCACGGCCGGCGAGGAGCGTGCCCAGACCATGGACCTGCTGCTGGCCAACCCCGTCTCACGACGCCGGGTGATCCTCGAGAAGTGGATCGCAGTGGTGGGCGGAGCGCTGGCGATCGTGGGCGCGCTGACCGTCGCCCTGTTGCTCCTCAACCCGGTCCTCGACCTCGCCTTGCCCGTGCTTCCGGTGATCGCCACCAACCTGGCCCTCTGGCTGCTGGCCTGCACGATCGGTGCCGTGGCGCTGGCGGTCGGATCCTTCACGGGAACGCCCACAGCCGCCCGGGGCGTCGCCGGGGCCCTCGCTTTCGTGGCCTGGCTGGTCAACGGGTTCTCGTCGATCTACTCCTGGCTGGAGGCGCCGAGCGCGGTGAGCCCGTTCACCTGGTACATGGACAGCGAGTTGCTGATCGGGGGATGGGGATCAGGTCACACGTGGCTGTTGCTGGCCACGCTCGTGTTGACGGCGGCGGCAGTCGAGCTGTTCAGCAGGCGGGATCTCGCCACCGAGGCGATCGTCATCCCCGACCGCCCCACTCGTAAGCGCAGGAGCGCCAAGCGCCGACCTCCTCGTAGCGCTTGGCTCCTCACGGACGTCTTTCGCAAGACGTTGTGGGATCGACGCCGCGGCATCTGGGGCTGGATCCTCGGCTTCGCCTCACTGTTGCTCGTCACCTTCGCCGCCTGGCCGGCGCTCTCGCAGGACGCCGACGCGCTGGCGTCGCTGATCACCGCCCTGCCTCGTGAGGTCTTCGCCCTGTTCGGCATGACCAACCCCGAGTCCCTCACCACCCCGGCAGGATTCATCTCGTCTCGCAGCTACCTGTCGATCGGCCCGATCCTGATCGTGCTCTTCGCCGTCGGCGCCGTCGGAACCGGGGTGATCAAGGAGGAGTCGAGCGGCGTGCTGGACGCGGTGCTCGCCACGCCCATCGCTCGCCGGTCGGCGCTCGCCGCCAAGGTGGCCGGCATCGCAGTCTCGCTGATCGTGATCGCGGCCGCCCTGGTGGTGATCGCGCTCATCAGTGACCTCACGTGGAGCACCGGGCTGTCCGTCGCCAACATCGTCGCCGCCAACGTCGGCCTGGCACTCCTCGGGCTCTGCTTCGCAGGCGTGGCGCTGGCGGTCTGGTCGATGGGACTCAGCCGGTTCTCCGCCACCCGGGTGACGGCCGTGGTGGCGGTCGCGACCTACTTCATGAACGGGCTCGGCTCGCTGACCGACGGTCTGGCGCCACTGCGAAGCCTGTCTCCCTTCTTCTGGTACCTCGGCGACACACCGCCGCTGGCCAAGGGACTGCAGCCCGCCTACCTGCTGCTGCTCGCCGTCGGCGTCGCCGGATCCTTGCTGGCGGTGCGGCGATTCGATCACCGCGATCTGGCCGCCTGAGCCCGGTTCTGCCTGCTCCCGGTGAGGGTGCCCTGCCCTAGGATTCCGCTCACCTGACCCCACCCCCGGAAGGCTCGATGGCCGGTCTGCAGCGCAATCTCGGTCTATCGGCCGTCGTCACGGTCAGCCTCGGCGCGATGATCGGGAGCGGCGTGTTCGTCCTGCCGGGGCTGGCAGCCAAGCTCGCCGGGCCCGGGGCGATCCTGGCCTACGTGCTGGCCGGCCTCGTGGTGCTCCCGGCGGCGCTCAGCAAGTCGGAGATGGCGACCGCCATGCCCGTGGCCGGCGGCGCCTACCTGTACATCGACCGGGCCATGGGCCCGCTGATGGGCACCATCGCCGGCTTCGGTGTGTGGTTCGCAGGCGTCTTCAAGGCGGCCTTCGCCCTCGTCGGGCTGGGTGCCTACCTGATGTTCTTCGCCGACCTGCCGATCAAGGTCGTGGGCATCGCGCTGGCCATCCTGCTCACCGGCATCAACGCCATCAGCGCCCGCCAGTCGGGCGGCTTCCAGACCATCGTGGTCCTGGCGGTGTTGGGGGTGCTGGGCTTCTTCCTGGCCGACGGGACTGCCTCGTCGTCGAGTGCCTCCCTCACGCCCTTCCTGCCGGAGGGCACCCAGGGCCTGCTTGCCGCCACCGCCCTGCTGTTCATCTCGTACGCCGGCATCCAGAAGGTCACGTCGATCGCCGAGGAGGTCAAGGACCCGGATCGGACGGTGCCGGCCGGCATGCTGCTGTCGGTGGGCCTGATGATCGTGCTCTACCCGGCGGTGACCTGGGTGATGCTGCGAGCCATCTCCATCGACACCCTGGCGTCGTCGGCGACCCCGGTGACGACGGCCGCCGAGACATTCATGGGACGGTTCGGGGTGGGCGTCCTCTCGGCGACGGCGGTGCTGGCCCTCATCTCCCTGGCCAACGCCGGAGTCCTCGCCGCCTCGCGCTACCCGCTGGCGATGGCCCGCAACCGCCTGGCTCCCGCTCCCCTCGCCCAGATCCATGCCCGCACCGGCACGCCGGTGATCTCCCTGGCACTGACCGGCGGGGTGATGGTGGGGCTCATCGCCTTCGTTCCCCTCCTGGAGCTGGCCAAGCTCGCCTCCGCCTTCCAGGTCCTCGTCTTCGTCCTCAACAACCTGTCGCTGCTCGCCTTCCGGGAGGCGAACCCGGCCTGGTACCGGCCGGCGTTTCGCTCACCGCTCTACCCATGGGCGCCGATCTTCAGCGTGGTCGCCTCGCTGGTGCTGCTGACCCAGCTCGGCCTGATCCCGATCGTCGGGGCGGTCGGCATCGTCGCCGCCGGGGTCGGCTGGTATCGCTGGTTCGGCCGCTCCCGCGCCAGCCACGAGAGCGCCGCCCTCGACGCCATCCGGCTGCGCTCCATCGGGCCGCTGGTCGACACGACCTCCGAGGTCCTGAAGTCGCACGGCCGCGACCACATCGTGATCCCGGTGTCGTCCCACACGAGCAACCAGCGGCTCTCGGACCTGCTCCGGCTGGCGAAGGCGATGAGCGCCGAGGACGGACGCATCACGCTCGCCCGGATGGATCGCGAACGCCACGGTGCCCTCTGGTGGCGGCGCGACACGCTGCCCCGGCCCGACGATCCCTTCCGCCTCGGCGCCAAGGACATCGCCGACACGATCGGCGTCGACATCGCCATCGTGCGCCCGCGAGGCTCCGACGCCCGCCATGCCCTCGTGGACTACGCGGATCGGCACGCCGTCGATCTGATCCTCGGCGAGCTGCCCGGGGTCGGGGAACGCCACCGAGGGTCGTCCGACCTCATCTGGATCCAGGACCACGCCCATGCAGACGTCATGTACCTCGGAAACCAGGACCTGGGCCCGCTCGAGACCATCACCGTGCTCGGTGCCGGCTCGCCCTTCGACGTCGGCAAGATCGACGCGGCCACTCGCGTCGCCCACCAGGAGCAGTCGGCGATCCAGCTCCTCCACGTCCTCGAACAGGACGCCACCGAGGTCGAGCGGAACGTGATCGCCGAGTACCACCATCAACTGTCGTCGGTGGCACCGAGCGACATGCGAAGCATCGTCGACACCTCGGCCAGCCTCATCGACACCATTCGCGAGCGGGTGAGGAACTCGGACCTCATCATCATGGGTGCGTCGAAGTCCGGGATCGGGACCGAGCTCAGCGAACGGATCTCCGAGGCGGTCGATGCCCCGGTGCTCGTCGTCCATCAGCCGGATCGTGGTGACACACCGCTGTCCCAGCGGATGCTGCAACGGCTGATCTACTAGCCACGGGCCGGAGGCCCGTGGCGTA
>JBPEXB010000615.1:0-17298 GCA_052032125.1 Acidimicrobiia bacterium | reverse complement strand
GACGGGGGAGGCGCCACCATCCCTGAGCTGAAGGCACGCTTCGAGGAGCAGCGCACGATCGACGCCGCCGGGTTCTCCGTCAGCTGGAAGTTCTACGAGAACTCGGACCATCGCCTGGCCGACGTGCTCGGAGACGACGGTGCGCCGGTGTTCCTGGCGCAGTTCCGGGAGAAGCCGGAGCTCCGCCGTGAGTATGTGCAGCTGGTGGAGGACCTCGAGGCCCGCGGGCACCCGGTCACGACCCATCACGTCCTCGTCGACGAGGCGTGGATGCTCTTCATCTATGGCTTCACCGCCGAAGAGGAGCGTTCACACAGCAAGGCCCTGATCGACGCCACAGCGAATTGGTTCGAGGTGTCGGCGTGACGGTCAGCACCCGAGAGCAGCCGGTCTTCTTCCCGGCCGGCGACGACATGTTGTTCGGCGTCCACACGCACCCCGCCGCACCGGCGCGTGGAGTGGCGATCATCATGATCCAGGGCGGCGACCTGGTGAACGCGGCGCTCAGCCGCAACCACATCGGTGTGCGCATGGCTCGCGAGTTGGCCGACGACGGCTACGACGTGTTCCGCTTCACCTATCACGGCGTGGGGGAGAGCACCGGCGTCGTCGAGCGGCTCCACCTGCACGAACCGTTCACCGACGACGTGGTCGGCGCCGCCGACTACCTGCGCGGGCAGGGTCTCGACCGCTTCGTGCTCATGGGGTCCTGCTTCGGATCACGCACCGCCCTGTCGAGCGCCCCGCTGATCCCCGAGACGGTCGGGCTGGTCCTGGCGACGCCGCCGTCGGCCGGCTACGACCGGACCCAGGCGATGGCCGAGTACATCGCCCGCAATCGATCACTGGGAGAGTACGTCGGCAAGGCGCTCACGTGGGAGAAGATCCGCGAGCTCTTCGACCGGGGCAAGCGGCGCACCTACGTCAACCTGGCCCGCAAGAAGGTGGCGCAGGTCGGCCGGCAGCTGCGAGCCAGGGTCACCGGGGACCGCAGTGGCGGCGAATACGACTGGGTGAGCCCGAAGCTCGTCGAGCCGCTGGCGACGATGGTGGATCGACAGGTGCCGGTGCTCTTCTCCTTCGGCACCCACGACCAGTGGCTCGCCGAGTTCCGACAGGCCTCTCAAGGCCCGCTGGCGCCGATCCTCGAGCGGGGAGCGGAGACGATCGAGATCATCGATGACCTCCCCGGCGTCGCCCACGGGCTGGTCCGGGTGCGCGTCCAGGAAGCCTTCCGCGAGACCACGATCGACTGGCTCCACCGCAGGGTGCCGGGAGCGCGTTGATGGTCCGGGCCCGGGGCCTCGCCCCCGGGTAACGTGCGCCCTCGCTCCGAGGTCGAAACGCCGTGACATTCGCCATCCTGTTCCCTGGCCAGGGCAGCCAAGAGGTCGGCATGGGTGCCGAGCTGTTCGAGGCCCGACCCGATCTGCTGGTCGACATCGCCGACGAGGTCCTCGGATGGTCGCTCCGCGACGTCTGTCTCGACGGTCCGATCGAGGCGCTCACCGCCACCGATCGGGCCCAGCCGGCCCTGTTCGCGCTGGCGTTCACGCTGTGGGCAGAGCTCTCGCATCGGCTCCCGTCCGGGCCCGGCGCAGCTGCCGGCCACTCGCTCGGGGAATACACGGCCCTCGCCGCGTCGGGGGCGCTGAGTTTCGAGGACGGCCTGCGTCTGGTGGCGGCCAGGGGAGCAGCCATGGCAGCGGCCGCCGGACAGGTGGACTCGGGGATGGCGGCGCTGCTGGGCGCCGAGGAGGACCAGGCGGAGCAGATCGCCGCCGATCGGCGCAACGACGGTGGCCGGCTCTGGGTCGCCAACCTCAACGCTCCCGGCCAGATCGTGCTGGCGGGAGCGGCAGACGACATCACCTGGTTGGTGGAGTCGGCTCGCGACCTCGGCGTCAGGAGAGCCGTGGCGTTGAACGTGGCCGGGGCCTTCCACTCGCCGCTCATGGAGCCGGCGGTGCCGGCCGTCGAGCAGGCGCTGGGGGGAGTGGAGTTCCGCGAACCGGCGTTCCCGGTGTGGGCGAACGTGACCGCCGCCCCGATGGCTCGGGCCGAGGCCCGGGCGCTCCTGGCCCGCCAGGTGGTGTCCCCGGTCCGATTCTCCGAGTCGCTCGGCTCGATGGCGGCGGCCGGCGCCGGCACCTTCGTCCACGTGGGCCCTGGTGACGTGACGGCCGGCATGGCGCGCAGGGCCGCCAAGGAGGCGTCGGTGCTCGTGGTGGACTCGCTCGCTGCCGTCGAGACGGCCGCGTCGGAACTGGCCGGCGCCTGATGGGCGCACGGAGCCCGCTCGCGCCGGGGAGGCTCGGTCAATACAATGCGCATCGGTCCAGGTAGGAGCGAGCAGATGCGATACGCCGAGATCACCGGCTGGGGCAAGGCAGTTCCCCCGACCGTGCTCACGAACATGGACCTCGAGCAGATCGTCGACACCAGCGACGAGTGGATCACGACCCGCAGCGGCATCAAGGAACGGCGTATCTCCCACGTCCCGGCGACCGACATGGCGGAGATCGCCGCCCGCCGGGCGGTGGCCGCAGCCGGGATCGACATGGCAGACATCGACCTCGTCATCAATGCCACCTGCACACCCGAGTCGGTCATCCCCGCGTCGGCCTCCTACGTCCAGGCCAAGCTCGGTGCTGTCAACGCCGGGGCGATGGACCTCAACGCCAACTGCTCGGGCTTCATCTACGGGTACGTCACGGTCGACTCGATGGTCAGGGCCGGCGCAGTCGACACCGTGCTGCTGGTCGGCGTCGAGCGGCTCAGCTACGTGGTCGACTACACGGACCGCGGGACGTGCATCCTGTTCGGTGACGGGGCAGGCGCCATCGTGGTGCAGGCCACGGATCAGGAGTCGGGGCTGGTCGCCTCCGAGCTCGGTGTGGACGGCACGGTCGCCGACATCCTCTGCGTCCCCAACGACGGGACGGTGCGGCCGGGCTCCACCTCGCCTGCCACCAAGATCGTCATGGAGGGCTCCGACGTCTTCCGGCGGGCGGTCACGGCCATGGCCGACGCCTCGGAGCGGGTGGTCACCGAGGCCGGCTGGGGGGTGGACGACATCGACCTGCTGGTGCCACATCAGGCCAACCAGCGGATCATCGACGCCACGGCTCGCCGCCTCAAGCTCGACGGTTCCAAGGTCTTCCTCAACATCCACGCCTACGGCAACACCTCGGCGGCCACGATCCCCATCGCCCTCACGGAGGCGATCGAGGCCGGGCGGGTCGTCCCGCACGCCAACCTCGTGTTCGCGGCGTTCGGGGGCGGCCTGACGTGGGCGGCTGCGGCGCTCAAGTTCGGCGCCCGGGTCGAGCCGGTCTCGTCCGCCGAGGCCGACTTCCCTGGAACGGACGACACCGTCTGGGACCTCCTGCAGCCCAACTTCGACTACTACGGGAGGCTCGAGCGCGCATGAGCCGCCTGGCGCTGGTGACCGGCGGCTCGCGAGGGATCGGCCGTGCGGTCGCCCTCTCGCTCGCTGCCCGCGGGGACACCGTGGCGGTGAACTATGCGGCTCGCGCCGACGCCGCCGAGCAGGTGGTCGAGCAGATTCGGGAGGCCGGTGGGACCGCCAGCGCCTTCGGCGCCGATGTCAGCGATGGCGATCAGGTGACGAAGCTGTTCGCCGAGGTCGAGGACGTGTACGGCCGCCCGGACATCCTCATCAACAATGCCGGCATCACCGCCGACGACCTGTTGCTACGCCTCGGCGAGGACCAGTGGGACCGGGTGATGGACGTCAACCTCAAGTCCGCGTTCTTCTGCTCCAAGGCGGCGCTCAAAGGCATGTTGCGTGGGCGATGGGGGCGCATCGTGTCGGTCAGTTCGGTGGCCGGCGTGCACGGCAATCCGGGCCAGACCAACTACGCCGCCTCCAAGGCCGGCCTCATCGGCTTCTCCAAGTCGCTGGCGAAGGAGGTCGGATCCCGCGGCATCACCGTCAACGTCGTGGCTCCCGGGTTCATCGAGACCGATCTGACCGAGGTCCTCGACGATTCGGTCTCCGAGCTGATCCGCACGAACACGAGCCTCGGGCGGCTCGGCCAGCCAGAGGAGATCGCCTCGGCCGTGGGCTATCTTGCCTCGGACCACGCGTCGTACATCACGGGTCAGGTGTTGCTGGTCGACGGTGGATTGGCCCTGTAGAACGATTTCACGAAGCACTCCGAAGAGAGGGAGACACACGGATGGAACGGTCGGAGATCCAGTCGAAGATGAAAGAGCTGCTCGTCGAGGAGCTCGGATTGGACGGCGACAAGATCAGTGACGAGGCGTCCTTCGAAGAGGATCTCGAGGTGGATTCGCTCGGCGTGGTCGAGTTGCTGATGGCGCTGGAGGACGAGTTCGGCGTCAAGATCCCCGACGAGGAAGCTGAGAACATCGGCACGGTCGGCGAGGCGGTCGACATGGTCGCCGCCAAGCTCGACGGCTGAATCAGGATCGACGGGAGGCTCTCCATGCGCGAGCGAGCGCGGCGGGTGGTGGTGACCGGGATGGGCGCCATCAGCCCGCTCGGCCACACGGTGCGCGAGTCGTGGGATGCGGCGGTCGCCGGCACCTCAGGGGTCGGGCCGATCACCCAGTTCGACCCCTCGAACGTGATCACTCAATTCGCCGCCGAGGTGAAGGACTGGGATCCGGAGTCCGTGATGCCCAAGAAGGAGGCGCGCCGGCTCGACCGGTTCGCCCAGATGTTCATCGGGGCGGCCCAGCAAGCCGTCGACGACGCCGGGGTCGACTTCACCGAAGACGAGGAGGGCGCGGCGCGGGCCGGCATCATCCTCGGATCCGGGATGGGCGGGATGCTCTCGTTCGACGAGCAGCTCAAGGTCATGGCCGAGCGGGGACCCAGCCGGATCAGCCCCCTGGCGGTCACGATGATCATTCCGAACGAGGCCGCCGGAGTGGCGTCGATCCGCTTCAACATGCAGGGCCCGGTGACCTGTGTGGTCACCGCCTGCGCCGCCTCGGCCAACGCCATCGGCGACGCCGCCGAGATCATCCGGCGAGGGGCGGCCGATGTGATGCTGGCGGGAGGCGCCGAGGCGACCCTGTGCGAGTTCGGCATCGGGTCGTTCAACAACAGCAAGGCGCTCAGCACCCGCAACGACGATCCGCAGGGCGCCTCGCGTCCCTTCGACCTCGATCGCGACGGGTTCGTCATGGGCGAGGGGGCGGCCTGCCTCGTGCTCGAGGATCAGGAGCGGGCCGTCGCCCGCGGCGCCACGATCTACGGAGAGGTGCTCGGCTACGGCATGAGCTCCGACGCCTACCACGTGACGCTGCCGCGGCCGGGCGGGCGCGGAGCGGCCATGGCGATGACGGCGGCGCTCGAAGACGCCGGCATGGATCCGTCGGACATCGACTACATCAATGCCCACGGCACCTCGACGCAGGCCAACGACGTCACCGAGACCATGGCGATCAAGGAATCGCTGGGCAAGGAGGCGGCCGAAGCGACCCCGATCTCCTCGACGAAGTCGATGACCGGCCACCTGCTCGGCGGAGCCGGCGCGATGGAGTCGATCTTCTGCCTGCAGTCGATCAACACGGGGGTCATCGCGCCGACCATCAACTACACGACCCCCGATCCCGAGTGCGACCTCGACTACGTGCCCAACGAGGCCCGGGAGGTCGAGGTGCGGCACGCGATGACGAACTCGTTCGGATTCGGCGGGCACAACGTCTCGCTCATCTTCGGCCCGGGGGACTGAGGTCAGTCGTCGCTCGACCCTCGGGTGGCGATCGTCATCGCCAGCCCGACAAGGGTGATCAGGGCCGAGACGGCCAGGAGCGCCGCCAGCGGCACCGGGATCCGGCCGAGAAAGGCTGACACCCCGATCGTCGCCATGCCGATCAGCAGCAGCGCAGCCCCGCCGCCGACCAGGGCGACGAGGCCGTAGTCGGCGGGCGTGGCCCGCCTGCTCATTCGGCGTCCTCGCCCGTCTCACATCCCGGCTCTGGCGGCGGGGCGCCGGCCAGCTCGGCGTCGCGCCACTCGCGCAGGGATCGGTCGGCCAGCACCACCACCACGCCCACGCCCACCGCCGACACGAATCCGGCCGTCAGGCCGATGACGATGGCCGAGGCCGCACACGTGCCCTCGCCACACCCGAGCCGGGTGACGATCCAGCCGATGAAGGCTCCGGCCAGGAAGGCGGCAGTGACGGATCCCACGACCCAGTAATTGAGGCGTCTCACGGTCGGTCCTTCCGACGGCCCCGGCGGTCGTAGCCGGCGCCCTCCATGAGGTCTTCGGGCACCATCTCCGGGAGGATCGAGACGGCCTCGACCCGCTTGGGCGCCAGCGGCTGCACCGCCAGTCGGGCGTCCGCCGTCCAGGCCAGGGCCGTCAGCGCCACGCCCGCCGCCACGAGGACCATTCCCGGGACCAGGTCGAGCCCGATGGCGGCCGCCACGGCGGCCGGCAGGACGGCCAGGCGGGCGATCCACAAGGTGCCGGGGAGGGCCCGGCTGTAGGCCCAGGCGAGCACTGCGGCGGCGACCGCCACCGCCCAACCAGCGGTCGTGACCGTCGGAAGACCGGCGGCGCCCACCACGCCGGGGAGCACCAGGAGGCCGAGGGCGAGCGCGGTGGCCCGTGCCGGCACCTGGTCCGCCTTGACCCGGCCCCGAAACCACTCATCCAGCCACGCCGACCACGACAGCCCGGCTGCCACCAGCGTCAGCGCCGCGGCCCCGACCCACAGCGCATCGACGGACAGCACCATCGCCAGCGCCGCCTGGACGCCGGCGACGGCAGCAACCAGCCGGCGGACCCACCGAGCCGGCGCCAGCAGGGTCGCCACCACGGTCACCGCGGTGACGAGGAGCAGATCGGCCGCCACCAGGGCGGCCGCGCCTTCTCCCCATGGCGCCGGCCCGAATGCCAGCCGGGCCGACCAGGCGAGCCCGGCCAGGAGGACCGCGGCGGCGGCGACGGGGACCGTGCGAGACATGGTCCTATTGTGCCCGGCCCCGGCCGGGACGCCGAAACGACGTCGCCGGCCCCCCGAGGCGCACTCACTACGCTGCTCGCCCATGTCGCCGTCCCGAGACCAGACCTGGCCGGACGAGCCGGTGTTCTGCCAGGCCTGCGGTGCACGGCTGGAACGGCGGGTGGTTCACGGCACCGAACGGGGAGTGTGCCCTGCGTGCGGCCGCATCGCCTTCAGGAGCCCGTCGGTCGGTGTGGCCGTGGTGCTCCGTGACGACGAGGGCCGGCTGCTCATGGTGCAGCGAGGGCCGGAGGCCACCCGGGCGGGGCGGTGGTCCATCCCCGCCGGCTTCATGGACTACGGCGAAGACGTCAGAGAGGCGGCCGCCCGCGAGCTCCTCGAGGAGACCGGCCTGGTGGCCGAGGTCGGCGACGCTGTCCACGTGGCCTCCAACTTCCACGATCCGGCCAAGCTGACCGTGGGCATCTGGTTCGAGGGAACGGTGGTGGGTGGCCGTCTCGAGGCCGGCGACGACGCGGTCGATGCCGGATGGTTCGCCCTCGACGAGCTCCCGGAGCTGGCGTTCGAGACCGATGCCGAGCTGATCGCGCGGCTCCGGGATGATCAGGCGGGCGGGAACGCTCGCTGATCGGCCGGCGCCCAACGGTCCACCTCCGACCACGGGTTGCCAGGCTGCATCGTGAACACCTCGGCATGGCCCGGCTTGTCCCGGTTCAGCCCTGCCAGGGTGCGATGGGTGAGCGCCAGTCGGGCGGCCTGGATCGGGTCCTGATGGGACACGATCACGATCTCCTCGTGGGCGGCCGACGACACGATCCGCTCGATCGCTGCTGTCATCCGGACGGCCAGCTCCTCCAGCGACTCCTCGCTGAACGGCATGTCGAGCGGATGCTCCAGGTACGCAGTCAGCTCACCGGGCCGATGCTCGTCGAGCGCCTCCCAGGCCAGCCCCTTCCATCCCTGCGCCAGCAGCCACTCGGTCAGGTCGGGCTCGGTGTCGACCGGGAGGGCGTGGCGGCGAGCGATCTCGTGGGCGGTCTCGGTCGCTCGCTGGAGCGGCGACGAGTAGACGGCGCCGATGGGGCGGTCGGCCAGCCGCTCACCCGCCTGGGCGGCTTGGTCCCTCCCGAGCTCGCTGAGGCGGAACCCAGGCAGATCGGCGTAGACGACGTGATCGGGGTTCTCGACCTCTCCGTGGCGCACGAGATGAACGATCGGCATCGGGGCAGCGTAACGGCGTCCTGACCGCCCCTCGCTACGCTCCACTCGATGGCCGAGCCGCGGATCGCAGAGCCGATCCTCCACGTCGACATGGATGCGTTCTTCGTCGAGGTCGAGCGCCTCGAGGACCCCTCCCTGATCGGCGTCCCGGTCGTGGTCGGCGGGGACGGCAACCGGGGCGTGGTCGCCTCCGCGTCCTACGAGGCCCGGGCGCACGGCGTGACGTCGGCGATGCCGATGAGCCGGGCGAGACGCTTGTGCCCAACGGTCCGGGTGGTGCCGCCGCGTCATGGCCGCTACGGCGAGATCTCGCTCGAGGTGTTCTCGATCTTCGGAGAGTTCACGCCGCTCGTGCAAGGCTTGTCGCTCGATGAGGCGTTCCTCGACGTCAGCGGGCTCCGCCGCCACTTCGCCGGCGCCGCAGACGTGGCCCGGGCCATTCGGACGGAGATCCGCTCACGCCTCGGCCTGCCGTGCTCGGTGGGAGCGGCGACGACCATGTTCCTGGCCAAGCTCGCCTCTCAGCGGGCGAAGCCGGACGGGATCTCGATCGTCCCGGAAGGACAGGAGCAGACGTTCCTCCACGCGCTGCCGGTCCGTGCCCTCTGGGGGGTCGGGGCCGCCACGCAGGCCGCCCTCGATCAGCTGGGAGTCGAGACGGTGGGTGAGCTGGCGGCGCTCCCCGAGTCCGTGTTGCGGAGGCGGCTGGGCGACTCGGTCGGAGTCCACCTGCTCCAGCTCGCCAACGGGATCGACGACCGGCAGGTGACGCCCGACACCGCCGCCAAGTCCGTGTCGGCCGAGCAGACCTACGCCACCGACATCACCGGTCGCGACACCATCACCGCCGAGCTGCTCCGCCACGCCGACCGCGTGGCGTGGCGCCTCCGCCGAGCAGGGCTGGCAGGTCGCACCGTGACGATCAAGGTGCGCTACGTGGACTTCGAGACCGTGTCGCGTTCCGAGACGCTGACGGGTGCCACCGACGTCGCCAGGGACATCTTCCAGGCGGCCAAGAGGCTCCTGGAGCGGGTCGACGTGGACGACCGTCCGGTGCGGTTGCTCGGCGTGGGGGTGAGCGGTCTCACCGGGGAGGAGGTCGTCCGTCAGCTGGCGGTTGATCGCCCGGCTCGCTGGGACGAGCTGGCGGACGCAGTCCATGACGTGCGGACCCGATTCGGCCCCGAGGCGGTCGAACCGGCCAGACTGCGAGGATCTGGGCGACTGCCGCCGACAGGTAACGAAAAGCCGAGTGCTGCATATAATGATCAATGAGCAATCCGTCACCGGAGCCAACGGCCCATGCCGCTGAACGAGCGTGAACAGAAGATCCTCGAGGAGATCGAAGCCCAGTTCCGGGCCGAAGATCCCGACCTCGTGCGGGCGGCTTCGTCGCTGCCTCTCGCTCGCTTCGCCCGGCGCAACGTCCGGCTGCTGATCGTCGGCATCATCGCCGGCCTGGTGCTGATGCTCGCCACCTTCTCGTTCAACACGATCCTGGCGCTGATCGGCTTCGGCCTCATGGTGGCGTCGGTCACGGCACTGATTCAGGCCGTGCGCAGCTCGTCGAGCAGCGGCTCCGGGGAGTCGATCGACGGCGGATCGGGAGAGCAGACGAGAAACCGCTGGCCGTTCCGACGCTGAGGATGAGCACTCGCTAGAGTGACCAAGCTTCGGGGGCGGAGTCGGACACCGTTGGCGGTACACCACCCACCCCATACTCGGTTTCGACCGCGAGTTTTTGGACGTGATCCGGAGGGGAACCGGACACGCAACGCAACGATCTGGGCTGGATGGGAGACGGGAGTGCACGAGGGATTCACCGCGCAGCAGGCATCAAAGCTGACCAACTGCACACCCCATCAGTTGCGGTACTGGGACCGAGTGAATCTGGTCCAACCATCCATCCAACAGACCGGCGGACGACCGGGCGTCAAGCGCCTCTACTCCTTTCGCGACCTGGTGGCGTTGAGGGTGGTCCGCAGCCTTCTCGACAACGGCATGTCGGTGCAGCGGGTTCGCCGGGCCTGGGACTACCTGCGCCGCCACGGCGACATCGACATGCACCTCTCGGACGTCAAGCTGGTGACCGACGGGGTGTCGATCTTCCGGGTCGCCCACGACGACGACGAGCTGCTCGACGCCCTGCGCGAGGGTCAGCTGGCGTTCTTCGTGGCGCTCGACGAGATCACCCGCAGTGTCGAGGAGGACGTCACCCGCTTCGAGCTGGACCGCGACCGGTTTCTCTCCCTCCTCCGTCAGGTCGAGGAGGACGTGCTGTCGGAGGCCGCAGAGGCCGGCGGGTCCTGAGCGACCCCGGTGCCGCTCAGCGGCGCCGCAACGATCCGATCCGCAGCCACTTCCACAGATGCTTGGGCGGCGTGTAGCTGCCCTGCAGGTGCCGGTGGGTCAAGCCGTACGAGGCCTCCGCTCTGGTGACGAGCGATTTCGGCACCCGATCACCCGGCCCGTAGATCTGTGCCTGATAGGCCTCGGCGAGCGCCGTCATCGTCGGTGACACCATGGCAGCTGCCTCCATCGGAGTGGCGGAGGCCGGGACCGGATCGCCCAGGTCCTCGAGCTGGTCCACGATCTCCTGCCAGGCAGCCGTCACGTCGCCGCGCCGGAGCTGTTCCAACCGGCGCCGCTTGCGAATGGCCCGGATCGAGGGTGGCAACGCCGCCAGCACCAGGGCAGCCGCCACGACCACCCACCGCCAGGGGAAGCCGGCCGGGGCGCTGAAGTCCACCTCGGGCCGGGGCCCGGTGTCGACCGGCTGCTCGGCATTGAGGCGGGCGAGCAGCTCTTCCAGGTTGATCTGGGCCGGATCGATCTCGACGGTTCCCGGGGCGGTGTCCAGCTCTTCGAGCGTCTCCTCCTGCACGACCACCTTGGTGGGGTTGAAGCCCAGGGTGGCGGAGAGGGGAGGGTTGTCGGCGGCGCTGCGCGGCGTCGGGTCGAAGCGCACCCAGCCCTGGGTGTTGAACCACAGCTCGACCCAGGCGTGGGCGTCCGACTCCTTCACGGTCACGATGCCGTCGGCGGCCGGATCGCCGGGAGCGAAGCCGAGGATCACCCGGGCCGGGATGTTCAGCGTCCTGGCCATGATCGCCATCGAGGCGGCGAACTGCTCGCAGTAGCCCTCGCGGTAGTTGGTGCTCTCCTCGTCCAGCAGCCAGTCGACGATGTTGGTCGCCGAGCTGCCGGCCGCCACCTGGGTGTTGTAGGTGAAGTTGTCCGGATCACGGAAGAACGACTCCATGATCACCGCCCGCTCGAAGTTGGTCTCGGCGTTCTCGGTGAGGAGGCGGGCGAAGCCCTCGAGCACCCGGGCGTCCTCCGGGTCGAGCTCGGAGGTGTCGAGCAGCTCCTCCCTGGCCTCGAAGGTGCGGTTGTCCGGCGCCTGCTCGGTGCGAGGCTCGAAGGCGCCATCCCGGGCAGCCTGGGCGAACAGCGGCGACAGGGCTCCGTTGTTGGAGGCCAGCACACCGAGGTTCGGGTTCGGCACCTGCGAGGTCACCTGATACTGGAGCCCGTCGAACGTGCGAGCGTCGAACTTCACCGCTCCGTCCGGGCGCACCCGATAGCTCTCGGTGAGGATGTCGAAGTTGCTGGCCAGCGCCACGGGGGAGTACGGGGCGGGCAGATAGGTCTGCTGCAGGCGGTCGATGGTCACCGTGGCGGTGATCTCGGTGGTCTGCCCCAGGAACCGCTGATCGGCGAGCTCCCACTGCCCGGTCTCGGGTGGACGGCTGGACGGAGCGGGCCGCGGATACCAGTTCTGGCCGTCGAATGCCTCCAGCGCGATGAGCTTCCAATACAGCGAGTCCGGCTCGAGCGGGCCGCGCACGTCGGCGGTGAACACGGGCGTGTCGGACAGGTTGACGAGGCTCTGCTGGATGCCGACGAAGTGGTTGAACGAGACCCCGCCGAAGAGGCCGTTCCCGAATCCGGTCGTCCGCCAGTTGAGGACGCCGGCGTTGGGGGTCCGGCTGTCGACCCAGGTGGTGGCGCCGACCCCGAGCACCAGGACGAGCGTGGCGATGACGATCGGGGCGCCGGCGCTCCCACCCTTGAGGAAGCGGCGTTCTCGATCGCGCACCCGGCCGCTGCCGACGGTGCGCTCGTCGTGGGCGATGGCGGCCAGGGTCGCCACGATCAGCGCCAGGTAGCCGATGATCGACCAGGCGCTGTTGGGGCTGCGATCCATGGTGGCCAGCTGGAGGTAGAGCACGATGCCGGGGACGACCGCCACGGCGGGCCTGCCTGCCTGCAGCCCCCAGACGATCAGGACACCGATCACCCAGAAGACCCAGGTGAGGATGAGGATCAGCCCGGCGACCGGCACGATCGGCGCGGTGCCGAACCGGATGAGGTCCATGGCGAACTCGAGCTCCCGCCAGACCTCGCCGAAGGTGGACCACGTGGGGAGGATGCCGAGGAAGGCCGATTCGGGAGCGGCGATGCGAATCGTCGCCAGCGCCATCCCGGCCAGGTTGGCGGCGACCACGCCGGCCGGCCGCACCCGGTAGGAACGCGCCACCCAGGTGATGACGCAGCCGAGCAGGAGGGCGGCGACCAGCACGAGCTGCCAGGCCGGGCCCTTGCTGGCGGGGCGGAGGAGGTTCTCCATGCGCAGCAGCGCCACCAGCAATCCGGCGGCGATGCCGATCCAGGTCAGGCGGTAGACCATGCGGCTTGCACTCCTTGGATCCAGGCCGGCCCCCAGGGGTCGTTGGGGCCGATCGACATCGTGATGGCGCCGGCTCGCTGGAACTGGACCATCGACGTGGACGCCGTCTCGGAGACGGTCAGCAGCAGGGTGCGCCCGTAGTCGCGGCTGAGCAGGCGCTGGGCGGCCAGCAGCTCCTGGTCGGGGACGCCGGTGACCAGGACCAGCGCGCCGCCCCGGGCCCGGCGGCGGAGCAACAGGGCGGCCGCCCTGATGTCGAGGTCTTCGGCGGGGGTGACGCCTGCCAGCACCTCCATGGCCGACGTATAGGGGTTGGGGTCGCTGCCCAGCACAGCGGTGCCTCCCGCCCAGAGGTCGGACGAGAACCCGAGCTCGAGCAGATGGCGCATCACCGAAGCGGCGCCGCGGACGCCCTTCTCGAACGCCACGGCGCTCTGGAAGCTCGTGTCACGCGGGTCGAACATCACCAGCGCCCTGGCCTGCCAGGGCGTCTCGAGCTGGCGGATCATCAGCTTGTCGCGCTTGGCCGAGCTCGGCCAGTGCACGCGGCGCAGGTCGTCGCCGACGCGGTATTCGCGCAGCGTGAAGAAGTCCTCGCCGCCGCGATGGCTGAACTCGGGTCGGGCGGCGTGCACGGTCGGGTCGAGGCCCCGGACGGCCGGGAAGCCCTCGAGATCTTCGATCGACGGGTACACGATCAGCCGGTCGCCTTCCTCCGTGGCATACGAGGCGGTCGCCATCCGCAGCGGGTCTTGTAGCGTGATCGAGGCCGGTCCCACCACGTAAATGCCTCGCGGCCGACAGAGAATCTGATACGTGGCGGTGACCGTCTGGCGGGGCTTGAGCTTGCCGATGGCGAAGCGAGCCGAGCCCAGGTTGGACACCGTGTCCTCCAGCACCACGTTGCGCAGCGCCCGCTTCCCGGTGTTGGTGACCTTCACGGTGACACCGGCTTGATCACCCTCGTGGACCAGGTTGGGGCGGAGCTGGCGGGTGACACCGATCGACGGGGTGGTGGACGTGACCATCACGACGCCGACGGCGGCGCCGGCCAGCAGCAGGAGCCCGGTGGCGAGCAGCTCCACCTCTCCGAGCGCCCACCAGAGCACCAGGAGTGCGAGCCCCGCGCCGATGGTCGCCCACCCCCGGTCAGTCACCATGCTCGACCTCCCGTGTCCTGGGGTTGCGGCCCATGGGGATCAGGTGCCGGTGCGCGTGCCCGGCACCTCCAGCCCACCGACGACAGAGTGCACGATCGATGCGAGATCCGTGCCTCGCATCTGTGCTTCGGGTCGCAGCGCCAGGCGGTGCTCCAGCACCGGGCTGGCCAGGGCCTTGACGTCATCGGGGGTCACGTACTCGCGCCCGTTCACACCGGCGCGCACTCGCGACAGCCGCTGGAGGTAGAGCGCCGAGCGAGGGGAGGCGCCGAGCAACAACTCGCCGTGGTCGCGGGTCGCCTCGACGAGGTCGACGATGTATCCCTTCACCGACGGTGCGACGTGGATCTGCCGGGCCAGGTCGATCATCCGCTGCACCTCTTCGGAGGTGGCCGCCGGTGCCAGGTCAGGGAACACCGGCCTGCCGCCGTGGGTGTCGAGGATCTCGCGCTCCTTCTCACGGGTCGGGTAGCCGATCACGACCCGCATCATGAAGCGGTCGAGCTGCGCCTCCGGGAGGGGATAGGTGCCCTCGTGCTCGATCGGGTTCTGCGTGGCGATCACCATGAAGGGAGGGTCGAGCGGGTGGGTCGTCGTGTCCACCGTCACCTGTCGTTCCTCCATGGCCTCCAGCAAGGCGGCCTGGGTCTTGGGGGAGGCGCGGTTGATCTCGTCACCCACGACGATGTTGGCGAAGATCGGGCCCTTGTTGAAGACGAAGGTCGACTGCTGGCGGTCCCACACCGAGACGCCGGTGATGTCCGACGGGAGCAGATCCGGCGTGAACTGGACCCGCTGGAACGTGCAGTCGATCGAGCGGGCCAGCGACTTGGCGAGCAGCGTCTTGCCGACGCCGGGAACGTCCTCGATCAACGCATGGCCCTCGGCGATCAGGCACATGGCGACGAGCTCGGCGACGTCGCGTTTGCCCTGGATCACTCGCTCGACATTGCTGACGATTGCGTCGAAGCGCTCGGCGAACCAGGAGACCTGGTCCGGGGAAAGTACCTCGTCGGTCACCGATATTCCTCCACTGGGTCAGCGATGAACTCTACCTGGCATCGCCGGTATGTCTCCAGGCGCAGACCCCCCGGGGGCAGGCCTCTCGGTGGACATATACTCCCGCTCATCGTGTCCATGTCGCCGCCCGAGCCGGGACCACCCCTTCGGCGCCTCGCCGGCACCGCCTTGCGTGCGACGGGCGGGCGTCCGGCGCTCATCTGGGAGGCACTTCGCTTCGCTGTCTCAGTGGCGCCGGCGCGCTGGTGGACGCGACCGCCGTTCCTCCCGCTGCCCGAGCCGACCTATCGGGCCTGGCGGGTGACCACCGCCTACGGCACGCCACAGGGCGAGATCACGCCCGAAGAGCTTCGAGCGCTCCTCGAGTGGCGGGTCCGGATGCGCCGCGCCAGGCGCTGATCGCCTGCGCGAGCCCAGGCGCTGGGGCTTGGTATGGTTGCCCCGCTGACCGAGGCAGGAACCGGCATGACGCGACGGGCCCTGGTGCTCAACGCAACCTACGAGCCGCTCTCGATCGTCAGCGCCCGGCGGGCGTTGGTGCTCATCATCCGCGACAAGGCCGACATGGTCGAGGAGTCGCCGGAGACCTGGCACGCCGAGGTGGCGGCGTTCGAGGTTCCCTCGGTGGTTCGGCTTCGCAACTACGTGAAGGTGCCCTACACGCGCCAGGTGCCGCTCACCCGCAACGCCGTGTTCGCCCGCGACAACCATCGGTGCCAGTACTGCCGGGCGCCGGCGGAGAGCCTCGACCACGTGATCCCCAAGGCGAAGGGCGGGACGCACACGTGGGACAACGTGGTGGCCTGCTGCCGGCGCTGCAACATCCGCAAAGGCTCCCGCCTGCCGGCCGACATCGGGTTCAAGCTCGCTCGCACCCCGTCCACGCCCAGCTACCAGGGTTGGCTGTTCTCGACGCTGGGACGCTCACAGGACCCGGCGTGGGCGCCCTACCTGCTCGCCGACTCGGCCTGAGAGCTGCCGGCCCCGCCGGTCAGTCGTCGATCCCGACCTGGAACGCCGGACCGCCCGCGATGCCGTCGCAGGCGTCGTCGGCGAACGGAAGCGTGCCGGCCCCGGTCACCTCGAACCACTGCGGCGGGTTGCCGGGCGGGTAGAAGATGACGGCGTGGGGCGGTCCGAGAGGATCGGCGAAGCGGGTGTCACGGGGCAGCAGGAACGACACGAACCCCTGGATCGGCGCACCCGGCGGCACGATCAGTTGCTCGGGCGTGCGGGCGTTGATCGGCTCCAGCTCGGTGCCCACGAAGCCGGTGACGTCGATCGAGGTCATCCGGGCGCTGGCGCCGTCGTCCCACACCGCGATGGCGGTGGGCTCGGGGGCCAGGACGTTGGGGAACAGGCTGTCGCGGGTGGCGCTCGACTCGACTTCGACCTGCATGGCGAAGCCGGTCGTCACGTTCCCGTCGTTGGACGCGTCGCACGCCGTCGTGCCGAAGTCGATGATCGTCATGTCGAGGTCGTCACCCCACGGGACCACCGGGTTGTTGGCCGCCACCACATCTGCCTGGAGAGGTGCCTCCCAGCCGCGCAAGGGCTGGGGGTCGGCGTAGACGTCCCAGTCGGCGATCACCTGTCCGCCCCTCGATGCCGTGATGGTGAGATCGTCGAGGTGGGCGGTCGGCACCTCGAAGCCGATCGTCCAGCGCACCGGGACGAAGGGCTCGATCGACACGAGGTTGGATCCGGGCAGGAGGCTGTTGCCGGGCTCGGTGATGGTGATGTCCCAGACCTCGCCTTCGGCGTCGACGATCTGCAGCTCCGGGTACCCGAGGATGCCGGTGAGGGCGGCCCACTCGTACGGGACGGGGACGCCTCCGAGGATCCGAAGGGCGGCCGTCGCCCGCACCTCGCTGTAGCCGTGGCGATGCGGGGACGCCTCGATCAAGACGTCCTGGATCTCGAGCTCGAAGATGTCGGTGACGTAGCGGCTGCCCAAGACGAGATGCTCGACCGCGATCACCGGCTCGGTGTCCTCTTCCTGGAGCAGCACCGGCGCCGGGGCGCCCGGGGCGGCGGCGAAGGCAGCCACCGCGGCGAGGCCGGTGGCGGCAGCGGCGATGAGTGTGATGGTGGCGCGGCGGTACATCGATCTTCCCTTCGCGTGTCCCTCATGTGATCGGAGACCTGACCAGGCCCGTTGAGGGTTTTGCGCAACGGGCGGTGCCGGGTCAGACACCGCAACGAGAAGCTACCCGGTACTCAGTAC
>JBPEXB010000614.1:0-7142 GCA_052032125.1 Acidimicrobiia bacterium | reverse complement strand
GCTCCCGATGACGCAGGATCTGGGGCGAGGAGGCGCCCGACCAGGGGGGCCCGGCCAGGTCGTCCCACCGCTCGACGAGCTCGATCATGACCTCCATGTCGGCCACACCCAAGCGTGCGAGGAGCGGCCCGAGGGCATCGCCGAATGAAGGCATGTCGCGGCGAGCGCTCATGACACCGTGCCCTCCCCGACCAGCCACCGCTTGCCGCGCACCGGCACCTCCTCGTCCCTGGCGGTCGTGATGAGCGTCTGGGCAGCGGGCAGCGCCTCCGCCAGCGCTCCGGCCCGGGCGAGATCCAACTCGGAGAAGACGTCGTCGAGCAGCAGGATGGGAGGCTCCCCCACCGCCCGCTCGATCGCCTGGTGCGAGGCGAGCCGCAGCGACAGGGTGAGGGTTCGCTGCTCACCCTGGCTGGCGTGCGTCCTGGCATCGCGATCGTCGAGGAGCAGCGCCGGGTCGTCGCGGTGGGGACCCACGGTCGTCACCCGCCGCTCCATGTCGGCCCGGCGAGCCTCCCCGAGCGCCTGCGCCAGTCGATCCCGCCACAGGTCCTCGCCCTCGGCGCCCTCGGCGTTCCAGGTCGTCCTGAGGTCGATCGTCACCTCGAGCTCGGTGTTCGCCAGTTGTCGATACATCTCGGTCACCGTCGTTGCGATGGCGTCGAGCGTGGCTCGGCGCCGCACCATCACTTTGGCACCCGCCTGTGACACGCGTTCGTCCCACACCGCCAGGCTCACCTGATCGACGTCCCTGCCCATCTGGCGCAGCAGCGAATTGCGCTGCCGGAGGGCCTTGTCGTACTCCTGCTGGTCGGCATGCGCGCCCGGCCAGATCTGCACGGCGACCCCGTCGAGCAGATCACGCCGGTAGGCAGGGCCCCGCTTGACGAGGTCGAGATCATCAGGGAGGAAGGCGACCGTCCGCACGTGCCCGAGCAGATCGGCCATCCGCCCCAGCCGCTGGCGGTTCACCTGGGCGCGCCGCCGCCCCTCGGCCGGCAACTCGACCTCGATGAGCGCCTCGCTGCCGCCGCGATCGATCTCACCGCGGATGACCGCCTGCGCAGCGCCGGTCTGGATCAGCGCCGCATCGGGGACGCCTCGGAAGGAACGGAGGGACGCCAGGTAGCCGGCCGCCTCGAGGACGTTCGTCTTGCCGATGGCATTCGGTCCCACGAGCACGTTGACACCCGGGTCGGGATCCCAGCGCAGCTGCTCGTAGGTGCGGAAGCCGGCCAGCTCCAGCCAGGCGAGTCGCACCCGTCAGACGCGCACGGGCATCAGGAGGTAGAGGAACTCCCCCTGGCCGGTGGCGCGCATCACGCTGGGCTTGAGCCCGTCGATCACGTCGATGGCGACCTCGGTGCCCTCCAGCGCCGAGACACCGTCGGTGAGATAACGGGGATTGAAGGCGATGTCGACCGCCTCGCTCTCGCCGGCGAACGCCCCCTCGATGTGCTCGGTCTCACCGCCGACGTCCTGGCGGCTGACGGTCAGCTCGACGCCGCCGTCCATGAGCTTCAGCCGGATCGGGATGTGGTCCTCCGCGACGAGTGACGCACGTCCCAGCGCGTCGAGCAGGCGGTCCTTCTCGACGGTGACACGGTTGGGGTAGCTCTCCGGGAGGAGCTGGCGGTAGTTCGGGAACGTGCCCTCGATCAGCCGGAGGCTCAAGGAGCCTCGCTCGCTGCCGAACACGGCTTCTCGATCGTGGATGGCGACCTGCACGGTCGTGGAACCCACCGTGCGGCTCAGCTCCCGCAAACCCCTGGCCGGGATGAGCCCCGAGGCCGTGATCGAGACATCGGGAAGATCCCGGACCGCCAGCCGGTAGGAGTCCGTGGCAACGAGCCTCACGCCGTTGTCGCCGTTCTCGACGAGCACCCCGGTGAGGATCGGGCGGGCTGCGTCGTTGGAGGCCGCCACCGTCACCTGGGCGACTGCCGATGCGAGCAGATCCCCGTCCACGGCGATGGCACCGGAGAAGTCCGGCTCTCCGAGCTCGGGGAAGTCCTCGACGGCCAGCTCTCGGAGGCTGAACCTCGGGCCGTTGCCCACGATCTCGATCTCGCCGTCGGCCGAGCCCATCGTGACGGCTCCGTGCGGCATCTTGCGGATCGCCTCGGTGACCAGCTTGCCGGGCACCACGAACCGCCCTTCCTCCATGACCTCCACCTCGGCGGTGGTGCGCACCGTCATCTCGAGATCCGTCCCGGTGACGTGCAGCGTGCTGCCGGACACCTCGCAGAGCACGCCCTGGAGGATCGGCAGGGCCGACCGAACGCCTACCCCGCGGTTGGCGCGGCCGAAGACATCGGCGAGATCATCTCGATCGGCTCGGATTCGCACAGTGCTGGTTCCCTTCGTCTGTTACTGAGTTTATGTATGGAATTCAGAAGGAGTGGTAGTAGGCCATGTGGATTGTGGATGAGTGAGCAAAGCCCCTGGTCAGAGGGTGTTTCTGTGCACACAGGGGGTGTGGATGCCACCCCGAGTTGACCACAGGCCGGCGGTGACCCGGCATCGCCTGGGGGTAACTCACCGCCTTTTCCTCAGGGTCTGGGACAACTCTGCGACGTGGTCGAAGACCTCCGGCTCGGCCGGGAGGAGCCGGGTCACCTTGTCGACGGCGTGCAAGACGGTCGTGTGGTCGCGGCCGCCGAAGAGCTTGCCGATCTTCGGCAAGGACAGGTCGGTCAGCTCCCTGCACAGATACATGGCGATCTGGCGCGCCAGCACGAGCGGTTGGCGCCGGCTCGGGCCCTCCATGTCCTCGGTCGAGAACCCGAACGCCGCCGCCGTGACCGCCAGGATCTCCTCCCCGGTGGGCGGCCGCTGGTCGGAGCTCGGCAGCAGATCGGTCAGCACCTGGTGGGCGATCTCGAGGGTCACCGGTTGGCTGGTCAGCGCCGCATAGGCCGTGACGCGAGTCAAGGCACCCTCCAGCTCCCGGATGTTGTCCGGTACGTGGCGGGCGATGAACTCGAGCACCTCCTCGGGCACCGGGGTGGGCGCGAAGTCGGCGTTCTTGCGAAGGATGGCGAGCCGGGTCTCGACATCCGGTGGCTGGATGTCGGTCATCAGCCCCCACTCGAACCGGGACCGGAGCCGATCCTCGAGTGACGAGAGGTTCTTGGGCGGGCGATCGGAGCTGATCACCATCTGCTTGCCCGACTCGTAGAGCGAGTTGAACGTGTGGAAGAACTCTTCGAGGATCTGCTCCTTGCCCTCGAAGAACTGCACGTCGTCGAGCAACAGGACGTCGGTGGTCCGATAGCGGGCCTTGAAGGCATCCATCCGCTTGCGGCGGATGCCGTCGATGAATTCGTTGAAGAAGTTCTCCGAGGTCACGTACCGGACCACGGAGCCGGGGTTGAGCTCGAGCGAGTGGTGACCAACGGCGTGCAGCAGGTGGGTCTTGCCCAGGCCGGCGCCGCCGTAGATGAAGAGCGGGTTGTAGTGCTCCCCTGGCTTCTCCGACACCGCCATGGCGGCGGCCCAGGCGAAGCGGTTCGACTGGCCCACGATGAAGTTGTCGAACACGTACTTGCCGAGGAAGCGAGGAGATTCCGCCGGTGCCGGCGGCGGGGCTTCGACAGGCGGAGGCTCCCCCGGTGGGTCCTCGGTCGCCGATGGAGGCGCCCCGGTCGGCTCCGCCACGAGATACTCCACCTTCGTGTCGGCGCCGAAGTGCTTGGCGGCGACCGACTCGACCAGGCTGCCGTGCTTGTCCAGCACCCAGCGGCAGTGGAGATCCGACGGCGCGACCACGGTGACGATGTCGGAGTCGAACTCGAATCGCATCGGGTCGAACCAGGTCTGCCAGGTCATCGGCGGGAGGTTGGTTTTCAGATCGACGACGAATTGATGGTCGCCCTGTCCGATGGACTGCGCCTCAGCCACCCTCTTAGCCCTCCAGCCAGACTCATGCCCGTTTGGGTATCCACAACCATTTCCACAGATGTGGAGAACGGTCCCCCACGCAGCCAGTCACCGCGTGTTCCGAGCGTGCCTTCAAATGATCGGCCCGCCGGTGGACCGCATCCCGTATGTGGGAAGTAGCCCGTCCCCCCGTGGGCGGAGCGAGCATATGCGAGGCGCACTGGCCCTTCAAGAGCGTGAAATCCGTGCCTATCTGCCCGCGGTCGCCCGCTCGGAGGCGGGAAAACCCCAGGTCAGGGGTGGTGTACTGCTGGCTCGGATTTCGCGCACCCTCCGTCCTGGTCGCACGATTCGCTTAGAGAGGTTTTCGCGCCCCAGGAAAATTCTTCGCGAGTCGAACACGGTTGGTGTCGATGAGCCGCGTCATCGCCACCGAGCGAGCGATTCGCCGAGCGGAGAGTGGTGGAACGCCCGCGCGCGTACTCGCGCCGTCACCTTTGCATTACGGCGGCCTTCTCCGTAATCTCGTGCGCACCCCGGGGCTCTGTACCTCGTCGAGTCCCAGATCCTCAGCCGCCGCTGCGTGCGCCGGCGCCATCGAGTGAGAGAACTCACATGAAACGGACATATCAACCGAACAATCGCCGCCGCAAGCGCAAGCACGGGTTTCGTCACCGGATGAGCACGCGGCAGGGACGCGCCATCCTCAAACGGCGGCGCCAGAAGGGCCGCAGCCGGCTCGCTGCGTAGGCGTCGCGGTGGCCGCTCCCTCCGATACGGGCGGCCGCCGGTCCTACCTCCCCCTCAGCGGAACCCACCGTTTCGCCTCCACCTTCCGGGACGGTACGAGGGTGCGACGGGGAGGCATCACAGTTGTAGCGGCTCCCGGCAGCGACGGTCCACCTCGTGTGGGTCTCGTCGCCGGGCGTCGCGTCGGTGGAGCCGTGGCTCGCAACCGCGCCAAGCGCCGGTTGCGAGCGGTGCTCGACCGTACGGAGCTGGTCGACGGCATGCACTATGTCGTGATCGCCACTCCGGCGGTGGTGTCGGCCTCGTTCGAGGCGCTCACCGCCTGGGTGCAGGAGGCGGTCGCGGCGGTGCAGGACGTGGCCCCAGAATGAGTCAGAGCGAACGCGTCGGGAGTGAAGGAGTCGAGATGACCGAGCGGCGCCGAGTGCGCAGCCCTCTCGCCCTGGTCGCTCGCGCCCTCATCACGCTCTACCAGCACACGCTCAGCCCGCTGCTCGGCAGCTCGTGCCGCTTCACCCCGTCGTGCTCCCGATACGCCCACGAGGCGATCGGTGTCCACGGCTTCTTCAAGGGTTCGTGGCTGGGCATCAAGCGCATCGGACGTTGTCATCCGTTCCATGAGGGCGGGTACGACCCGGTACCCGAACGAGAGGTCGCCAGGTGAGCGCACTGTGGAATGGACTGCAATCCCTCCTGGGAAGCATCTTAGCGTTCTTTTACGATATTGTACCGCAGTTTGGAATTGCTATCATTCTGTTGACCATCTTGGTCAACTTCGTGGTGTTCCCGCTCACACTCAAACAGACACGCTCGACGCGAGCCATGCAGGAGATCCAGCCTGACGTCGAGCGCCTGCGGAAGAAGTTCAAGGACGAGCCCGAGCAGCTCAACCAGGAGATCATGGCGCTCTACAAGGAGCGCGGCGTCAACCCGGTCGGGTGCTTCCTCCCGCTCCTGGTCCAGATGCCGATCTGGTTCGCGCTGTTCCAGGTGCTACGCGAGCCCGTGCGCTTCATCCCCGACGGTTCCTCCCTCTTCGAGGCCCTCTCGAACGGGGCCCTGACGTTCCTCACCATGGATCTCGCGCTCGCCCCCAGTGAGGTGGTGTCGACCAACGGGCTGCTGTCCCTCGATGCCATCCCCTACCTGCTCCTGGTGGCGGTGGTGGTCCTGACCGGCTTCCTCCAGCAGAAGCTGACCACGCCCCGCAACCAGAACCAGAACCTCAACCCGCAGGCTGCGCAGGCGCAGAAGATCACCAAGGTGCTTCCGCTCTTCTTCGGCGTCATCTCCTACATCTGGCCGGCGGGCCTCAATCTGTACTTCGCCACCAGCAACCTGTTCCGCACCGGACAGCAGCTGCTCATTTTCAGGATCGATGGACGGCCCGACGCCAAGGCGAACGAGGCCGCGGACGAGCCCGCAGAGGTGGTCGAGAAGCCACGACCGTCGAAGCCCCAGGGCTCGAAGAAGAAGCGCGCACGGCGCAGGAGGGGATGACCCATGGACGAGTGGGTGGAGATCAAGGGAGCATCGGTCGAGGTGGCAGTCCAGGCCGGCCTCGCCGAACTCGGCATCGATGACCGCGAGCAGGCCGAGATCGAGATCCTGCAGGCACCCGAGAAGGGCTTCCTGGGCATCGGTGGAAAGGACGCCATCGTTCGCGTCAAGCCCCGGCCGAAGCCGAAGCGGAAGCGCTCGAGGAACAAGAAGGGCCGCGGGCGTGGTGAGGGTGGATCGTCAGATGATCGACGCAGTGACGGACGGGGGTCACGAAAGGGTGGCTCTCGCTCGGGCGGACGAGACGGCGAACGGGGTGATCGCTCCCGTGGCGGCCAGGGCGGTCGCCAAGGCGGCAGCCGTCAGGATTCCGGGGGGCGTGGATCGGGCGACCGCCCGCGCGACGACCATTCAAGCCGGGACCGTTCAAGCCGGGACCGCTCGAGCCGGGATCGTTCACGCGGGGGGCAAGGACGTTCTGAGCAGAAGGACCGAAACGGGGGGCGGCGGGACCGCGACCGCCGATCATCGGAATCGCGAGCATCGACCGAGGCGGAGAACGTGGACATCAACGAGCAAGCGACCGTCATCGAGCACTTCCTCTCCGGACTCCTCGACTCGTTCGGCCTGGAGGGATCGGTCAACGTGCGGGTCGATGACGACGTCGTGTACGCCGACCTCGACGGCGAGCAGACCGAGGCGTTGATCGGGCCGAAGGCGGCGATCCTGCAGGCGATCCACGAGTTGACCAAGACGGTCGTGCAGCGAAAGACGATGGCTGGTGTGCGGTTGCGACTGGACATCGGCGGGTACGCAGAGCGCCGGCGCGAGGCACTGACGATCTACGCCGGTCGCCTGGCTGAGCAGGTCATCGACGAGAACGCCGAGATCATGCTCGAGCCGATGAATCCCGCCGACCGCAAGACCGTGCACGACGCGGTGGCTGAGATCGAAGGCGTGCGTTCCTTCTCGGAAGGCGAAGACCCGCGGCGTTCGGTGGTGCTCGCTCC
>JBPEXB010000613.1:0-3034 GCA_052032125.1 Acidimicrobiia bacterium | reverse complement strand
CAAGACTGCACACGACCCGGCAAAGGCGTATATCCTCGCTGAAGACCGACGAGGGAGACGGGACATGGCCGAAGGTTCGGTGTTGATCGTGGGCGGGACCGGCGGGATCGCCCGAGAGATCGCCCGCCACTACCACGACCGAGGCGCGGCGGTCACGATCACGGGGAGAGACCCGGAGCGAGCCGCCGGCATCGCAGCCGAGATCGGCACCGGCGTCGGGAGCCTCGGATTCGACCTCGCCGAGCCCGCCGGCATCGCCGACGCATTGGCCGACGTGGGCCCGGTCGACAAGCTCGTGCTGGCGGCCATCGCCCGCGACAACAACCCCATCCGCGACTACACGATCGAGAGCGCCGTCTATCTGACGACGATGAAGCTGGTCGGTTACACCGAGGTCGTGCACAGCCTCATCGATCGGTTCTCGGACGACACCTCGGTCGTGCTCTTCGGCGGCCGCGCCAAGGACCGTCCCTATCCGGGCTCGACGACCGTCACGACGGTCAATGGCGGGGTGAGCACGTTGATCCGCACGCTGGCGATCGAGTTGGCACCGGTTCGCTTCAACGCGATCCATCCCGGCATCGTCGGCGACAGCCCCTATTGGGAGAACAACCAGGCGGCGCTCGAGGCCACGGTGGCCCGTACGCCCACGAAGCGGCTCGCCACCATGGCCGACATCGTCGACGCCACGGTGTTCCTCCTCGAGAACCGGGCGGTCAACGGCGTCAACCTCTACGTTGACAGCGGATGGATGCTGATGTGACCGACACGCAGCGGCACGGCGCCGCCGACGAGACGCTCGAGGGCATCGGCCCGCGGATTCGCGAGGAACGGCTGCGTGCCGGACTCAGCCAACGGGAACTGGCGCGCCGGCTCGGGTTGTCGGCCAGCTTGATCAGCCAGCTGGAGAGCGGCGTGTCGAAACCGTCGGTCGGCACCCTCTACGCGATCGTCACCGAACTGGACGTGTCACTCGACCGCGTGATCCGAGGCGAGGAGTTCACCGAAGACGGGGGCTCTCACGCCGAAGGGGCCGGACCTCTGGTGCATCCCGAGGACCGCCAGAGCATCGAGCTCGACTCGGGCGTGCGATGGGAAGAGCTGAGCGCTTCGTCAGAAGAAGGCGTCGACTTCCTCCACGCCCGATACGAGGTCGGCGGCGCCTCGACCCCGGATCAGTCGCTGATGCGGCATCACGGTCGTGAATACGGCTACGTGATGTCGGGGACGCTCGGGATCCAGATCGGATTCACCGAGTACGTGCTGAACCCGGGTGATTCGATCGCCTTCGACTCCACGCGTCCCCACCGGCTGTTCAACAAGGGCGACGTCCCGGTCGAGGCGATCTGGTTCGTCGTCGGCCGCGGCGCCGACAGCCGGGTCGAGGACTGAGCGCTCAGCCGCCCGAGTCCTTCCACGCCAGGATCTGCCGCTGGACGTCGGCGGCGTCGAACCAGGCGTTCTCATAGCTGATCAGGCCGTCGCGGATCTCGAAGATGTGCAGGATCCGGGTGCGCACCGGAGCGCCGCCGCCCGTCATCCCCGCCCACTCACCGTGGACGTGGCCCGTGATGATCGACTCGTCGACGACGTAGCGCCCGCCGTCGCCTGTGAAGCGCTTGACCGACTCGAGCGTGACATCGGGGATGGCGTCGATGATCGAGGAGTAGACCGCCCCGACCGCCTCCTTGCCGTGGAACGGCGCGTCGGGATGGGTCACGTCGTCCCACACGATGTCGTCGGTGTAGGTGGCGAGCGTGCCCTCGACATCGTGGGCGTTCTCGGCGGCGAAGTGCCGATCGATGATGTCCATGGCCGCTCCCGTCGTGCTCGGTGGCGGGAACCTACCAGTCGCCCCCATCGGCCAGGGTCCCCCATCCGTTATCGGGCGGCGCCTTCCGGGTAAGTTGCCCGCCATGGAGATCTTGACCAACCCAGACACCTGGATCGCACTGCTCACGCTCACCGTGCTCGAGATCGTGCTCGGCATCGACAACATCGTCTTCATCAGCATCCTCAGCGGGAAGCTCCCCGAGAAGGATCAACACCGAGCCCGTCAGATCGGGCTCGGTCTCGCGATGGGCATGCGGATCCTGCTGTTGCTGGCCATCGGGTGGGTGATCGGGCTCACCGAGCCGCTCTTCCACATCTTCGAGGTCGAGATCAGCGGTCGGGCGATCATCCTGATCCTCGGTGGTCTGTTCCTGCTGGGCAAGGCCACCTTCGAGATCCACGAGAAGCTGGAGGGTGCCGAGGCGCACACCGGCGGCGCCAAGGCGGTCGCCACCTTCGGCGCCGTCATCACCCAGATCGTGCTGCTCGACCTGGTGTTCAGCCTCGACTCGGTGATCACCGCGGTCGGCCTGGCGGACGAGATCCCGGTGATGATCGCCGCAGTCGTCATCGCGGTCGGGGTCATGCTCTGGTCGGCGGGTCCGATCTCCGACTTCGTCAACGAGCACCCGACCGTCAAGATGCTGGCGCTGAGCTTCCTCCTGCTCATCGGCTTCACGCTGGTCGCCGAAGGCTTCGAGGTGAAGATTCCGAAGGGCTACGTGTACTTCGCCATGGGCTTCTCGGTGTTCGTCGAGATGCTGAACCTGCGGGTGAAGTCCAAGTCGCGGCCCAAGGACCCGGTCGAGCTGCGACCCACCTTCATCAAGGAAGAAGGCGCCGGCGGCGCCGTGGGGCATCTGCCCCAGACGAAGACCGCAGAGGGGTAGGGCTCCGGCAACTGTCCTGAGTCCGACATGACTGGATCGACTGGGCGATTGACGTGGTTGTCGCGCGTGCGACCACCGGGAGGCTCAGATGATGCTGTCGCACACCGCTCCGACGACGACCGAGCGTGAAGACTTCGTCACCGTCGTCTTGGGCGCCTGGCTGATCGTCGGCCTCTTCCTCGACGGATTCGCCCACAGTGAGATCCTGGAGGGCACCGAGGGTTTCATCACGCCCTGGCATGCGGTCTTCTACTCGGGCTTCCTCGCAACGGCCGCGTGGATCGCACGGCTGGTCGGTCGGAACCTGTCCC
>JBPEXB010000612.1:0-3805 GCA_052032125.1 Acidimicrobiia bacterium | reverse complement strand
AGGCCTCCCTGCACTCGGCGGCCCGCCACCTCGACGACCGCCGTTCCCAGCTCCCGGTGCCCACCACTGCGCTGGTGCTGAGCGACGGCGATGCGGTGGCCGCCGCCGGCACCGCTGCGTCTGCCCTGTTGGTGGCCGATCGCGTCGTGGTCCTCGAACGGCGAGCGATCGCCTCGACCGAGCTCGCCGTGAAGATCCTCGCCAGCGGCACCATCGACGTCGTGGCGCTCGACTGGGCCGCCGACGACGGGGCCATCGAGGCCTTGCAGCACGCGAGAGCCGCCTCGGTGCTGATCCTGGAAGCGGGCGAGAGGCTCGACGTGCCGGACTGGGGAGCCGCTCGAGCCGAGGTCGAGCGCCTGGCCGGCCGGCCGGTGGCGCTCGAGGTTCCTCATGGCTCGGAGGTGCGGATCGTTCCGGCCACTCCCGAGGCCGTCGTCCATGTCGGCGGGCAGGCGGCGGTGCGCCTCGCCACCTGCGCCGTCACCCGAGCGGTCTGAGGCTCAGCCGGCCGCGTGCCACTCGGCGTCGAGCGCCGCGAAGACCCGGTCCAGCAAGCTGAACTCCTGAGTCTCCAGCAGTGCGTGCAGCGCCAGCGCCAGGGTCATGTGCGGACCGATCGGCGGAGCGGCGTCACGCTGGCGGTTCAGATCATCCGTGGCGAAGGCGGACAGCTCGGCCAGGATCTCGGCGCCGGGGCTTGCCAGGCCCAGGAAGGCAGCAATGTTGGCGGTCATCCCGGCGGGGTCGGCCAGGGCATGCTCGTAGGAGATGACCGCCCGGTGGGGATGGGCGAGCCAGGCTGCCGTGGTGTAGCGGGCCCAGAGGTGGGCGGCCCACTCGGTATCGAGACCGTCGCGCTCGGCGAGCGAGGCGGCGACCTGGAAGGGGTGGCGGACGACGATCAGCGTCGTGGTGACCGGCAGCACCGTGTTCCAGAAGGGAAGCAGGAGACTCGTCCTCGGGTCCTTCCACCCGATGACCGGCGCCGTGCCGGCCAGAGCTGCGATCACGTCGCGAGCCTCCTCCCGTGCTCCCGCCACGACCGAGGAGTGCTCCCAACCGGCCGGTAGCAACGGGGGTCGGTCCCATGTTCCGCCGAACATCGCCAGCAGGCGGTCGTTCAGGTCCACGATCGGAAGGTGCTCCCAGTAGCCGAGCGGGTTGTCGACCTCATGCGGTGGCATGAGCTGCTCGTCGGGACCCAGATGGACACCCAGCTCCTTGACGAAGCGGCTGACCATCGACGTGCCGCTCCGGTGCATGCCCAGCACACAGACGACCGAGCCGGGCGGCAGCTGCCGTCCGACCTCGACCGGGCTCGACAGCAGGGAGGTCACCGCAGCGTCAGCTCGAGCTCCCCGAGCCCCTCACGGAGGACGGCCTCGGGATGCAGGTGCCACGACGTCGGGCCGTCCATGACGATGTCGGGCGTCGTCTTGCCCGCCCACCGCTCCTGGAGGCGCTCCACGTTGGCGTCGACGGCCCGGAAGCGCTCCTTGCCGCTGGCCGATTCGTGGTGGATCAAGACCGATGCCGGCTCGTACACGATGCGCCAACCCTGATCGCGCAGCGTGAGACAGAGGTCGACGTCCTCGTACCCGTTCCAGTAGCCCTCGTCGAAGCCACCGGCCTCGGCGAAGGCAGACGCCCGCACCGCCAGGCAGGCGGCGGTGGCCACGGACACGTCCCGCCGGCGGTTGGCGAGTACGTCGTCCTCGGGCACGTGATAGGGCATGTGGACGGCGCTCAGCTGCGGGTACTCCTGCTGCTCGATCATCACCACGCCGCCGTGCTGCACGGTGCGGTCGGGAAAGAGCAGCTTGGACCCCACCGCCGCCACGTCGGGCTCGTTGTCGAGGGTGGCCAGGAGGGGCGGCAGCCAGCCCGGCTCCGCTTCCGTGTCGTTGTTCAGGAACACCACCACGTCGGAGCCGGCTGCTTCGGCTCCCTGGTTGCAAGCGCGGGCGAAGCCGAGATTCTCATCGTTGCGGATCACCCGGGCGTTGCCGCCCAAACGAGCGCACAGCGCGGGGGTGGCGTCGGTGGACCCGTTGTCGACAACGATCACCTCGTAGGGCACGCCGGGGGTGTTGGCGATCAGCGCCCGGAGGCACTGGGTCGTGAGATCGACGCGGTTGAAGAGCGGGATGACGATGCTGCAGCTGTACACGGAGTCCCTGTCGGCAGGGCTCTGCGTCGTTCAAGCGGCGGCGGCTCGGGTCGTCTAACGTGCCCCCGCCATGGCCCAGATGACGTTGAGCGCCCGCATCCGGCCGTCCCCGTACCAGCGGTCGGTCGAGGCCGACGGGATGACGAACTACACCATCTACAACAAGATGGTCCTGCCGCTGTCCTTCGGTGACCTGAAGGCCGAATACGACCGGCTCGTCCATGGGGTGGCCATGTGGGACGTCGCCGGAGAGCGCCAACTGCAGGTGGCCGGGCCGGACTCCGATCGCCTGGTGCAACGGCTGGCCGCTCGCGACCTCAGCCGCACGGTCGAAGGTCAGGGCCGGTACGTCGCCATGTGCGACGAAGCGGGCACGCTGCTCAACGACCCGGTCCTGCTCAAACTCAGTGGCGGACGATGGTGGTTCAGCCTGGCCGACTCCGACATGCTGCTGTGGGCCAGGGGCGTCGCCGTCGACTCGGGCCTGGACGTCGAGGTCACCGAGCCCGACGTCTCCCCGCTGGCGGTCCAGGGTCCGAAGGCCATCGAGGTCGTTGCGTCCTTGTTCGGCGACTGGGTCCGTGATCTCGGCTACTTCCGGTTCCGCGAGACCGACCTGCAGGGCATCCCCCTGGTCGTGTGCCGATCCGGATGGTCCAAGCAGGGCGGGTACGAGCTGTTCCTCCAGGACGGCTCCCGGGGTGACGAGCTCTATCAGCTCGTCAAGGAGGCCGGTACCCCGTACGGCATCGGACCGGGAGCGCCGAACCACGTCGAGCGGGTCGAGAGCGGCCTCCTTTCCTTCGGGGGCGACACGACGCCGGGTTCCAATCCCTTCGAGGCCGGCATGGGCCGCTTCGTCGATGTGGACTGCGAACCCGACTACATCGGCAAAGGCGCCCTCCAACGAGTCGCGGCCGAGGGACCGGCGCGGCTGTTCACGGGACTGATGCTCCACACCGAGGCGCCGTCCGAGTGGCCGCTGGTGGAGCGCCAGCCGGTGTTCTGCGACGGCGAGCAGGTCGGGACGATGTCGGCCGTCGTCCACTCACACCGCCTCGACCGCACCATCGCCCTCGCCCAGATCCAGCGCGAGATCGTCGAATCGTCGACGCCGGTGGAGATCGAGACCCCGGACGGCCCGGTGAAAGCCGACATCCACGAGCTGCCCTTCGTCTGAGCACGGGAGGGACGATGCGAGCCGAGGCGCAGGTGGTCGTGATCGGCGGGGGCGTCGTCGGCTGTTCGGTCCTCTATCACCTGACCAAGGCGGGCTGGACCGACGTCATGCTGCTGGAGCGCAAGGAGCTCACCGCCGGCTCCACCTGGCACGCCGCAGGCGGCATGCACACTCTCAACGGCGACCCCAACGTCGCCCAGCTCCAGCAGTACACCGTCGAGCTCTACCGGGAGATCGAGGAGATCTCGGGACAGGACTGCGGGATCCACATCACCGGCGGCATCCTCCTCGCCGACACCGAGGAGCGGATGGACTGGCTGCGGATGGCGCATGCCAGGGGGCGGTATCTCGGCATGGACACCGAGCTGATCTCGACAGCGGAGGCCAAGGAGCGCATGCCGCTGATCGACGAGTCCTACTTCGTCGGCGCCATGTGGGACGCCTTCGAGGGC
>JBPEXB010000611.1:0-2508 GCA_052032125.1 Acidimicrobiia bacterium | reverse complement strand
CGGCTCCGCACCACCGTCGCCGAGTACGTCTCAGACGAGGACGAGCAGCAGTGGATCGAGACTCGCCTGGCCGGCCTGCTGGGTCTGGCCGACATGCCGTCCGGGAACCGCGACGAGCTCTATGCGGCCCTGCGAGGCTTCTTCCAGCGGGTGGCCGAGACCGCCACCACGGTGCTGTTGTTCGAGGACCTGCACTGGGCGGACGACGGCCAGCTCGAGTTCATCGAGGAGCTGGTCGAGATGTCGCCCCGCCACCCGATCATGGTGGTCACCCTCGCCCGACCCGAGCTGCTCGAGCGCCATCCCCGCTGGGGCTCGGCCCGCCACCACTTCATGTCGTCGCACCTCGGACCGCTCACCGACGCCGAGATGACCCAGCTGGTCACGGGACTGGTCCCCGGGGTGCCGGAGCAGACCACGGCGCTGGTCATCGAACGGGCCGGCGGAGTGCCGCTGTATGCGGTCGAGTACGTGCGGACGCTCATCAACAGCGGCGATCTGGTCCTCGACGGCTCCACCTACCGCCAGACCCGCGAGCTGGCCGACGTCGCCCTCCCCGACTCACTGCACGCGGTCATCGGGGCGCGCCTCGACCGGCTCAGCGATCTGCACCGCTCCCTCATCCAGGACGCCGCGGTTCTCGGCCAGTCGTTCACGCTCGAGGGACTGACGGTGCTGACCAAGCAGGCCCGCGAGGAGCTGGAGCCGGAGCTGCGCGATCTGGCCCGCCACGAGCTGCTTCGGTACGACTCCGACCCTCGCTCCACCGAACGCGGGCAGTACCAGTTCGTCCAAAGCGTCATCCGCGAAGTCGCTTACGGGCGCATCGCCCTGGCCGAACGGCGGGAGCGGCACGTGCTCGTCGCCGAGTACTTCGAGGGGGCGGCCCCTGTCGAGACCGCTGCGGTCATCGCCAGCCACTACATGGCCGCCTATCAGGCCAGCCCGGGAGACGACCTGGCCGACCGGGCGCGCACCGCCCTGACCCGCGCCGCCCATCGGGCGGGCGAGCTGAAATCGTTCGCACAGGCGCTGGCGCTCATCGAACAGGCCCTCGAGGTCCCCGGCACCGACGCCGATCGGGCGGAGCTGTGGAGTCTGGCCGTCCCGCACGCCAACGCCCTCTTCCACCACGAGGAAGCGGTGAGCTATGCCCGGCAGGCCCACGAGTGGTACGCCGAGCACGGCACGCCCGCCGAGGCGACGGCGTCGGCACATGTGCTGGGGATGGCGATTCTCTCCGCCGACCGCCCGAGCGAGGCCATCGAGGCCATGGAACCCTGGTGGGACGCCGAACGCGCTGACGAACCGGAGATGCAGCGGCTCGGGGCGGTGCTCGCCAACAGCCACATGCGAGCCGACGGGCATCAAGAGGGGGCCGACATCGCTCTGGCCGTGATGATGGCCGCCGAGGCGAGCGGCGCCATGCCACTCCTGATCGACGCCATGAACACTCGCGGCTCCACTCTCCCGGCGCTGGGCCGGTCTGCCGAAGCCGGCGCCCTCCTGCGCGAGGCGCTGCGCCTGGCCGAGCGCGAGAACCTGCCGCTCGACACGTTGCGGGCCATCAACAACCTCACCGTCGTCGAGGCCGTCAACGGTCAGGCGGCGCTGTTCAGCTCCTACGAGCGCGGCTTCGAGCTGGCCCAACGCGTGCGTTACGGCGCCTTGCTGGTCAGGCTCACGACCGGCTACGCCGCGGCGCTGGTACGCGACGGCCATTTCGAGGACGCCCGGGAGGTGCTGGCGTCCATCGAGGTCGGCGAGGAGTCGGAGTGGACGGGGGTGATCCGGGGAATCGACGCCTACATCGGCTGGGCGCTCACCGGTGACGCAGCCGACCTCGACCGCCACATCGACTACGCGAGCATCGGCATGGATTCGAGCGAGCCGCAGTATCGGGCCCACGCCGCCAGCGCCGTAGCCGGTGGGCTGCTGCTGAAGGGTGACTTGACCGGAGCCGTTGAGATGGCCGAGAAGGTGGAGGTTTCCCAGCCCAACCAGGACCACTGGCGCACGGCAGCATTGTGTGCGCTCCGGCTGGGCGACGCCGACCGGCTGCGGCGGGTGCCGCAGATGTACGACGGCTTGAGCGGCCGCCGCTTCGACCTGCTCGACGACATCGTCGCCGCCGGCTTGGACCTGCTGGAAGGGGATGCCGGCCGCATGACGCCGGCACTCGACGATCTGACGAGCCGGATCGAGTCGGTGGAGGGCCCGCTGAACGCCGCCGAGTGGCGCCTGGTGATCGCCGAGGTCCTGCCCGACCACCCAGCTGCTCGCGAGGCCGCCGAGGAGGCGCACCGCTGGTTCAGCGAGCACGGGCTGAACGGCTATCTCCAGGTGGGCGGCCCGGTGTGGGAACGCCACCTCGGTACGACCGCCGCGGCCGGCTGAGTCGGAGCACCATCGATCGGGTCCTTTTTCGGTCTTTCGGCCCTTTTGCCGGCGCGCTCAGACCCGCACAATCGGGGATACGTTCGATGCCGGAGGCACGCGTGGTGAGAC
>JBPEXB010000610.1:0-4843 GCA_052032125.1 Acidimicrobiia bacterium | reverse complement strand
CTCGGCGCGCCGGCGCGCAGCCTGGCCGTACCGGCCCGGATCCTCGGCGATGAGGGTGACGGCCCCCACGATCTCCTCGACAGACTCGGCGACATAGCCCGTCTGACCTGGGACAACAGTCTCCGGAGCGCCTCCGGAGCGACCGGCCACGACCGGAAGCCCGGCGGCGCTCGCCTCCAGGTACACGATGCCCAGGCCCTCCACCTCGAGCCCGAACCATCGAGACTTGGCCGGCATGACGAAGACATCAGCCGACCGGTACAGCTCGGGCAGCCGCTCCCAGGGGACGCCGACCTCCAGGCGCACGGGGACGGTGGCCCGGTCGGCGGCATCACGGATCCGGTCCTCGAGACGGCCCTTCCCGACGATGATCACCTCGCAGTCGAGACCCCGGGCGGCCAGTCGGTCCGCCGCGTCGATGACCCGCACATGCCCCTTGCGGGGCACGAATCGGGACACACAGAGGATCGTCAGCACGCCGTCGTCGGCGCCCGTGGGCGGCGTGTAGGCATCGAGGTCGACGCCCGCCCCCAGCACCGACGTGCGCGCACCGCTCATCGACTCGACCTGGCGGGCGGTGTACTCCGAGACGGCGAAGACCAGGCCGGCGCGGGCGAAGGTCCTCCCCAGCAGCTGGCGGAGGCCGGGCACCGCAGCCGGCATCGTCACCTCGGCCCCGTGGGCCATGACCACGTACGGGACACCGTGCCGGTCCGCCAGGCCCGGCCCGAGCTGAGCGAGCGGGTGCGGAGCCCCGAAGACCACCACGTCGGGCTGGAACTCCCGGAGCTGAGCCTCCACCCACCGACGGGTGCGGGCGGTCGGCAGCATGTAGCGGCGATGACCCGCCACCACCTGGGGAGACACCGCGACGTCCGAGGGCCCGAGCACGCGCACCTCAGCCGACGAGTGGGCAACGACGTTGGCGAGGTACTGCTGGATGCCGCCCGGGCGCGGCGGGTAGTCGTTGGTGACCAGGAGGACCCGCATCGCCGGAACCGTAGCCAGCCCTCAGATGCGGTTGAAGACCACCCCGAGGGTCAGGAGGACCGCTCCGGCCGCCAGCGCCCAGAACGAGACGTCGCCCAGGTCCTCGACCAGGCCGATCTCGGGGCTGGCGACGATGCCGATCACGATCAGCAGCAAGGAGGTGCCGAACGTGCTCTTGGTAGGTGGTGTGAGCCTCATGGTGTGGCCTCGCTGACGGTCATGGACCGATGAGCTCCAGCTCGACGATGGAGCTCAGCCGGCGCCGTCGAGTCGGACCCACAGGATGACACCACGAGCGCCCCCGCTGCAACCAGGAAGACGACGCGCCTCATGAGCCCAGCACATACGCCGAGCAGGTGAACGTCCCGCTCGCCGACAGCGTTGCCTCGGGGTCCAGCTCGTTGACGAGCTCGGCGGCGAACGTGCCGGCCACCGGCAGGAGCGTCTCGCCCTCGAGCTGCTCGGCGGCGCCCACGGCGGTGACGGTGAGCGTCCCGCCGCTCCCGAAGAACACCGCGCCCTCGTCGGCCAGCGCCGACGTGAACGGCGGCGACACCACCACGTGATAGGCATCGTGATCGCCGGTTGCCAGGGCGCCCGAGCCGGCGACGTTGAGGACGATCGACCAGCCGTCGTCCTCCGGCAGGAGCGACACCCACAGCTCACCGTCCTCCCACTGCGTGCACTCGACGTCCAGGTCGGCGAACGCCTCGCTGGCGTCGACCGCCCCCGACAGCTCGAGGGTGCCGGTCTGTGTCGCGAACGCCGAGTCGATCAGGTCGTTCTCCACCTGAGCATCGTCGACGTCGATCCCGCAGACGTCGCGGATGTAGGTGTCGACGCGTGCTCCGGCGGCTTCGACGGCGGGCTCGTCGATGTCCATCTCGGCGCCGGTGCGGATGAACTCGGCGTACGCCCGATTGGCCTCGACGAGCAGAGCGACGTCGCCGGCGAGCTCGCGTGGCGCGGAACCGGCGATCGCTTCCATCGCCTCCACGGTCGATTCGACATCGATGCCGTCGGATCCGTCCACGGTGCGAGTGAACGCTGCCACCTCGTCGCAGAACGCATTCGCACCCCCGCTGGCCGCCACCGGTTCGGGCGAGGCATCACGGGCAGCGCGAGCTTCCGGCACCGGTGAGCCGTCATCGCCGCCCCCGCAGGCGGCCAGCACCAGCGCCAGGACGACCAACGTCATCGAGCGCCGGTGACGGTGGCGCCGTACCCCTTCGCGGCGCCACCGTGACCGACGTCCTGGCCCCCGCCCCTGCAGTGATCGATGTGTCATGGCTGGTCCTCTCGTGGCTCGACGGTCTCCGGCAGCTGCGGTTGCTTCGCGGCCGGGGAGGCGGGGAGGGCCTTCAGCGACCCCGGGATCGAGAACAGCACGAGAGGCTGCTCGGCGGCTCCCCCCTGCGATCGCCGGTGGGTGCGCCCTGCGGACCGACCCGGATGGTGTGTGCCCTCCGTCATCTCACGGCGACGGTCGCACTTGCCCGCAAAACCCGGGCAAAACGCCTCAACCGATGAGGCTCAGGACCACGTCTCGATCAGTTGCCTGAGCACCTCGTCGAGCGCCGAGTTGGCTCCTTCGTCGTACGCGCGCTGATACGCAGCGTCGCCCATCGGAGCGCGGATCCGGTCCTCGAGTTCTCGGTGCGACTCGACGAACGCCGGCATGGTCGGGAGTCCACGCTCGGATCGCAGTGTGGCTTCGTGGCCGAGGAGCCGTGCGGCCAGGTGGTGATCACCGGCCGCCTCGGCGACCAGAGCAGACGTCTCCAGGAGCACCGGCACCCACCACCGCATCAAGCCTTCGTCGATGACGATCGAGGCCGCCGCAGTCGCATGCCGTTTTGCTGCCACGATGTCACCGGTTTCGACGTACAGACCGGCGAGGTTGAAATGGCTGGCTGCTCGATCCGAGGTGTGGCCCACCTCGAGGAACATCTCGTGAGCGGTCAGCCTCGAATGCTCTGAGCCTTCGAGGTCACCCAGCTCCGCCGCCACGTAGCCGAGGCGCTGCAAGGCATGCGCCTCCTCGAGCCGGTCGCCCAGCTCTCGAAAACCTTCTACTGCCTGCTCGTAGAGCCTTCTCGCCTCGTCGACCCTGCCGCTCGTCATCGCCACGATCCCGAGATTGATCAGAATCGTCACCGTCCCGCGCCGGAAGCCCGCTTGCTCGAAGCAATCGCTGGCTTGCTCGTAGTAGCGCTCGGCGGCGGCGAGGTCGCCGCGGCCGTTGGCGACACCTCCGAGATTGCTCAGCGTCATGCCCATCTCCTTGGCGTCACCCGAGCGGCGCCTCAGATCGAGGGCCGTGAGCAAAGCCTCCTCGGCGGCGCCGTAGTCGGCCTCCATCGACGCCAGCGACCCAGCCACATGCCACAGGGCGGCCATCGTCGCTTCTGACTCGGACTCGGCATCGGCCAGAAACCGCTCGACCCAGTCCCGACCCTCGGCGGTCCGTCCGGTGCGCACCCAGAAGGTACCGAGGTCGACAGACAGACGGCGCCCCGACGAGCGGTCGTGCACCTCTGCGTGCCCCAGGGCCTGGCGGATCTCAGCGAGCAAGCCGGAAAGCCGGGCGAACGACTGCGCCTCCTCGAGGGTCGCCACGTGCTGGACCTCCTCGGCGACGACGCCGACGACATGGCGGAGGTGCCGGTCCCGGTAGCGCGCAGTCGCCTCACCGAGCAGCTCGCGACCGGCTGCGCGGACCGGCGGCAGCTGTCCGTACCGCGCCCGGGGCATCTCCAGATCGACGGCGATCAGCGAAGCTCGCGTCAGCTCGGCGAGCGCCCCGAGGGTCGAGGCGCGGTCGAGCCCATCGCCCGTGCACACGGCCTCGATCGTCCCGGCGTCGACCGGCGAGCTGAACACGGAGAGCCTGGGGAACAACATGGCCGCAGGCGCGTCGAGGAGGTCGAGGCTCCACTGCACCGCCCGCGTCATCGTGTGATGCCGGGCATCGGTGTCGGTGCCGAGGCCCAGCATCGACTCGGGCTCGGCCTGGATCCGCTCGAGGATCTCCTCGGGGGTCAGCAGATCACTGTGGGCCGCGGCGATCTCGATCGCCAGCGGGAGACCTGCCAGCTCTCGCACGATGGCTCCCACGACCGGTGCATCGTGGTCGCCGAGCTCGAAGCCAGGGCGCGCCGTATGAGCCCTGGCCGCGAACAGCGCCACTGCGTCGTACTCGTGGAGGTTGGCCGTCGCGTCCTCATCGGGGGTGCTGAGCGGCTTCACCGGCACGACGTGTTCTCCGACGACTCCGAGCGGCACCCGGCTCGTGCACAGCACCGCCAGACGGGGACATTCCGCCAGCAGTCTCTCGACCAGCCCGGCGACACCGTCGAGCACGTGCTCGCAGTTGTCCAGCACCAGCAGGAGCTGCCGGGAGTGGAGGTGGCGGCCGATCGACGTCGCCAGGTCCTGACCGTCGGACTCGACTTTGAGCACCTCCGCGACGGCATCCACGACCGCCTCCTCGGACGGGACGGGATCCAGCGGGACGAAGACGGCTCCGTCGGCGAGCTCTTCGCGCACGATACCGGCGGCCTGAACTGCGAGGCGGGTCTTGCCGACGCCTCCCAGCCCGGTGATCGTCGTGCAGCGCGCCGCGCTGACGACCTCGACCAGGCGCTCGACGTCGTCCTGGCGCCCGATGAACGTCGTCGCGAATCCGGGGAGCGTGTACGGCTCTTCGGTCCGGGACCGGGCCAGGTTCTCGTCGTGCAGAAGGATGCGCTCCTCGAGTGCCTGCAGCTCGGGTCCCGGCACCAAGCCCAGCTCCTCGCCGAGGTGTTCCTCGGCCCTGCGGTAGGCAGCCAGAGCATCCGCCTGGCGCCCA
>JBPEXB010000061.1:0-1752 GCA_052032125.1 Acidimicrobiia bacterium | reverse complement strand
GGCCCCGTTGCGGTGGATGCGAGCTTCGGTCAGCCGGCGAAGGCCTGCTCGAAGGCGGCGGTCAGCTCGGGCGTCGCCGGGCCGCTGAAGCCGCAGTAGTTGACGGCTCCGTCGGTGGCGGTGATCAGGTAGCGATCACCCTCGACGAAGGCGATGCCGCCGATGAGCGCTTCCATCCCGGCGGGGGCGGAGAGCTCCACCGTGTCGGCATCGCCGCCCTTGAACCAGCGGTCGACGGTCAGGGTCACCTGCTCGCCGGCCACGGCCGTGACGGTGCCCTCGAAGGCCACCGGCATCTCAGCGAGGATGGCGACGTCGAAGGCGATGCACGATGCCAAGGCGTCGTCGGGCCCGAGCGAGAGCCCGAGCGGCGGGGTCGAGGGCCCGCCGCGCAGCGACGGGATGCTGATGGCCAGGACCAAGGCCACGACGGCCACGGCTGCGACTGCGAGCCACGGAGTGCGTGAGCGTTGGGCGGTGTCGGTCGATGGACTCGCCATGATGTCCTCCAGACGTTCTCGTGAAGGCGATGTCGTCGGGACACCCGGGTGCATCGGGTCGAGTCGGCGTAGCTCGTTGCGCAGCTGATCACTCATGCCGAAGCCCTTCGGGGTCCTTCACCCGCTTGTGTCCGGCATGGCCAGGATCCTGTCGGACGATTTCGGCGGCCAGCTTCTTCTTGGCCCGCGTCAGCCGCAGGCTGATCGCGTTGGCGTTCGTCTCGAGCACCGTGGCGATCTGGCGAGGCTCGAGGCCCTCCCACGCCCACAGGACGATGACCTCTCGCTCCGCATCTGACAACGACTCGAGGGCCGCGGCCAACTCGGGATGCTCCTGCGCAGCGCTCTGGTCGACCATGGCGGCGGGCTCTGCCTGCAGGCGCTCCACGAGTCGCAGCCGCCGTACGCCGCTGCGTCGGTGATTGGCGAGCACCCGGCGGGCGACGGCGTAGCACCACGGCATCGGTTCGATGCCGGGCACATCGTCCAGCCGTCTCCAGAGGGTGAGCAGGACGTCGCTCATCACGTCGTCGGCGTCGCCCGCGGGCACGCGGCGACGCACGTATCGCATCAAGGGGTCGTGCACCACGCCGACCAACTGTTCGAAACGCTCCCGGCGCGTGTCCACGGCGGCCATGTCCGAGATCAGACGCCTTGTGTGACCTCGCCGGTTCCCGCCCGCCGCGCACCACTACGGTCCCTGTGATGCACGTCATCACCGGCGCCAGCTCCGGAATCGGACGCGGCATCGCCGTGGCGCTCGGCGAGCGCGGCGAGCCGGTCCTGGCCGTGGCGCGGCGGGCGAACCTGCTGTCCGAGATCGCCACGGCGCACGTCACGCCGCTCGCCGCCGACGTGACCACCGAGGCCGGACGGCGCGCCATCGTCGCCGCAGTCGGATCGTCGGTGGTCCGGTCCGTGGTGCACGGGGCGGGGTCGCCCGTCGAGCTGGCGCCGTGGCACCAACTGGACACCGACCGGCTCGTCGAGCACTTCCGGGTCCACGTGGCCGCGCCGATCGCGCTCACCCAGGCGCTCCTCGAGCGTGGCCCGGTCGAGCGGATGGCGATCCTCGACTCCTACTCGGCCACGACCCCGAGGATCGGCTGGTCCGCCTACGGCACGATCAAGGCCGCCGCTCAGATGTCCGTCCGGGCGGCCGTCGCCGAGCTCCCCGACACGGCGGTGATCAGGATCTTCCCGGGAGCCGTGCGGTCGCCGCTCCTCGAGCAGGTGCTGGCGGACGACACCG
>JBPEXB010000609.1:0-4804 GCA_052032125.1 Acidimicrobiia bacterium | reverse complement strand
GTCGGCTCCTTACTATCGGTAGAGCTGCGAGGAGAACACATGGCACGCTACATCGCCCGGGTCCGCACCCCCATGTCCGTCGACGAGGCCTTCGCCTACATGTCGGACCTCACCAACTTCGCCGAGTGGGATCCCGGCGTGAAGGAGTCGGTCCAGGTCGAGGGCTCCGGCGCCGGCCTCGGTGCCGCCTACGACGTGACCCTCGACAACGCCGGTTCGATGACGCTCCGCTACGAGGTCACCGAGTTCACGACGCCGAACCACCTGAAGGCCATCGCCGAAGCGTCGTGGTTCACGTCGATCGACGTCATCGAGGTGCGCAGCGACGGCGACCAGACCCTGGTGGTCTACGACGCCACGCTGAAGCTCCCCTGGTACCTGAAGCTCTTCGACCCCCTCCTGGCCAAGAAGTTCGACGAGATCGGCGACAAGGCAGCGGCCGGCATGGAGCGAGCGCTCGACGGCACGCTGGTGAGCTGAGGCCCTCGTGAGCTCCGCCGCCGACATCGTCGACAAGGTCCTCGAAGGACCGATCGTCACCTCGTTCACCAACATCGGCTACGCCGCCCGCAAGCGGCTCGACGACTGGCGCGAGCTCGACAGCTACGACCTCAACGGGCGCGTGATCGCCATCACCGGGCCCACCTCCGGCTTGGGCATGGCGGCCGCCGAGCAGCTGGCCTCGATGAACGCCTCGCTGATCCTGGTCGCTCGCAACGAGGAGAAGGTGGCCTCGCTGCGCCACCGCCTCATGGACCAGACGGGCAACGAGACCATCAGCACGGCGCTCGCCGACCTGGGCGACCTCAACACGGTGAGATCCGCCGCCAAGGAGATCGCCGCCCAACACGATCGGCTCGACGTGCTCATCCACAACGCCGGAGCGCTGAGCAACGAGAAGACGATGACCGAGTCCGGGCTGGAGCTCACCACGGCCGTGCACGTGGTCGGGCCGTTCCTGATGACCGGCCTGCTTCTGGACGCGCTGGCAGCGACACCGGGGTCGCGCGTTCTGACGATGTCCTCGGGCGGCATGTACACCGCGGGCCTGACCGTGGACAACCTCGTCATGTCGGACGAGAACTACGGCGGTTCAGAGCAGTACGCCAGGGCCAAGCGGGCGCAGGTGACGCTCAACGAGATGTGGGCCGAGCGGGCCGGCGACCGAGGGATCACCTTCCACGCTCTCCATCCGGGCTGGGCGGACACGCCGGGGGTGGAGGCTTCGCTGCCGACTTTCCGCAAGATCGTGGGGCCGTTCCTCCGAGATCCTCTCCAGGGCGCCGACACCCTCGTCTGGCTGAGCGCCGACGATGGCGAGCCGCTCGAGGTCAATGGCGGGTTCTGGCTCGATCGACGGATCCGCCCGATCCACAAGATCGCTTCGACTCGCCGAACCGACACCCCCCAGCGCCGCGAACGGCTCTGGGAATGGGTCGCGGAGCGGGCCGGCTGGGACCTGGGCTGAGGCTCAGCCGGTCGGGACCGACGTCTCGGCGTACTCGGCGATCCGGTGGGCCATCCTCTTGAAGATGAAGAGGTGGAACGGGAACATGGCGAACCAGTAGAGCCGCCCGAACAACCCGCGCGGGAGGAAGAAGGCGGTCTGCCGGAGCTCCGTGCCAGAGCCCTGCGGCACCGCCTCGAAGTCGAGCCACGCCTCGCCGGGGAGCTTCATCTCCGCCGCCAACTGCAGATGCCGTCCGGGGTCCACGGCCGCGACTCGCCAGAAATCGAGTGCCTCTCCCTGGTGCAGGTTCGCCGGGTGGCGACGTCCTCGCCGCAGCCCGACTCCTCCGACCATCCAGTCGATGAGTCCCCGCAGTCGCCACGCCCAGTTGAACGTGTAGTACCCCACGTCGCCGCCGATTCGAGTGAACGCTGCAAACACGGCTTCCGGGGACGCCGGGGTGACGACGCTCTGCTCGTCCAGGTAGAGCGTCCCACCGGCCCAGTCGGGGTCGGAAGGGCGTGCCTCGGCCGGCGCAGCCGCCGCGTCCGACCAACGGGTGGGCACATTGCGTGCACGCGATCGATGCAGAGCTTCACGAACGGCCTCGCGGAACGGCATCAGGTCGCCGGCCAGGCGCTCGGCGATCGAGTTGTCCTTCACGGTCACCTCGTTGCGCAAGCTGTTGACGAGAGGCTTGGCCACACCGGTCGGGAGCGGCGTCACCAGGCCGATCCAGTGCCGGGAGAGCTGTGGGCTGAGCACCGGCACCGGGATGATGAGGCGCCTCTTCAGCCCGGCCTCCTCGGCGTAGATCCGCATCATCTCCTCGTAGGTGAGCTGGTCAGGCCCTCCCACTTCCCAGATGTGACTTCCCTCGTCGGGCCCCGACAGCGCCCCGATGAGGATCTGGATGACGTCGTGGATGGCGATGGGCTGACACCTCGTGCGCACCCACTTCGGCGTGATCATGACCGGCAGCACCTCGGTCAGGTAACGCATCATCTCGAAGGAGACCGACCCGGAGCCGATGATCACGGCCGCCCGCACTTCGGTCACGGCGACGGGGCCGTTCGCGAGCACCTCGCCGACCTCCTGGCGGCTGGCCAGGTGCTTGGACAGGTCGTCGCCGCTCCCCAGGCCACCGAGGTAGACGATGCGGCCGATGCCCGCCTCGGCGGCGGCGTCTCGGAAGTTGGCGGCGGCGCGGCGGTCCCGCTCCCAGAACTCTTCCCCTTCGCCGTCCATGGAGTGGATGAGGTAGTAGGCCGCGTCGCAGCCCTCGAGCGCCGGTTTCAGAGATTCGGGTTCGAGCACGTCTGCCACGACCACGTCCACCTCGCCGACCCACGGATGCTCAGACAGCTTGCGCGGGTCACGCGCCATGCAGCGCACCTCGTGTCCCGCCTCCAGAAGGGCGGGCACGAGACGGCCGCCGATGTAGCCGGTCGCACCGGTCACGAGCACACGCATGGGCCGCAGCGTAGGCGGCTGGTCGCCGACCGCCCAGGTCAGGCGGGCAGGGCGAACCGCTCGATCGGCTCGTAACGAACGCCGTCTCGCCCGAGGTGGCTCCGGAAGACGACCAGGTGATCGACCTTCACTCGAACGCCCAGTGGCGGTGCATCGAGCGTCGAGAGCGACCGCTGCGGCCGGATCCTGGAGACGGTGAGGTGGGGACGGAACGGGCGCTCCTCCAGCCCGAGCCCGGCTTCGTCGGCGGCCTCGTCGGCGACCCGGGCACACTCGGCCAGCTCGCCGACGTCGCCCTCGACCGCCAGCCAGGCGACCGTCGCCTTCCTGAGGCTGGGGAAACCACCCAGCCCTCCCAACCGCAGACGGAACGGGGCCGGCCAGTCGGCGTCGTCGAGCGCCGCCAGCCATCGGTCGCGCTCGACCTCGTCGACGTCCCCGACGAAGCGCAGGGTGATGTGGAGATTCTCGGGAAGGACGGCCCGGCCCGGCACCGCCGCCGCCTCTTGCCAGGCATGTACGGCCGCCGCCACCTCGGGCGGGATCGGCACGGCGGCGAAGAGCCGTTCGCTCAGCGGCCCCACCACTCGCCGACGATGCCCAGCCGGGCAAGCTGCAGCGCCGCGGTCGACGTGTAGGCGCGGACCCGCTCGCGGTCGCCGGGGAGGCGGAGGAAGCGACTCCGCGTCTCGAGAGGCGTGCGCACACCGATGGCGACGGATCCGGGCGGCAGCTCCATGGCATCGGGGCCGGCGACCCCGGTGACCGCCACCGCCACGTCGACGCCGAGCGCCTTGGCGGCGCCCTCGGCCATGGCCACGGCCGTCTCCTCGCTGATCACGCCGTGCTCCTCGATGGTGGCCGACGGCACACCCAGCACGGACTCCTTCACGTCCGTGGCGTACGCCACGATGCCGCCCCGGAACACCGAGGACGACCCAGGCAGGACGCTGAGCCGGGCTGCCACCATGCCTGATGTCATCGACTCTGCCGTGCCGATCGTCCACGACCGCGAGGTCAGCTCGGCGATGATCACCGACTCGAGGGTCTCGTCGTCGGCAGCGAACACCATGGCGCCCAGACGCCGGCGCACTTCCGCTTCCACCGGGGCGATCATCGCCTCGGCCTCGGCTGCGCCAGCCGCCTTGGCGGAGATGCGGACCTTGATCTCGCCCGCCGACGCCAGGTAGGCGATCGACGGGTTCACGGTGGCGTGATACAGGTCGTCGAGCCGCTCGGCGACGGCCGACTCACCCTGCCCCCAGGTCCTCAGCAGACGGTTGACCAGCACCTCGGTGGTGCCGCTGGCGGCCCGCAGGCGTGGCAGCACGTGGTCGTCGAGCAGCAGGTACATCTCGGGCGGGACGCCTGGCAGGGCAAAGATCAAGGTGCCGTCGTGCTCGAGGGCGATCCCGGGGGCGGTCCCCTTCGGGTTGGGGAGCTGCTCGGCCCCGGCCGGATACTCGGCCTGTCGCAGGTTGTTCTCCGGCAGCGTGCGGCCGAGTCGCTCCCAGCGGTCCCGCAGCTCAGCGGCATAGTCCTCGTTGAACTCCATCGGCCGCCCCGTGGCAGCGCAGATGGCTTCGCGGGTCAGGTCGTCGGGGGTGGGGCCGATGCCTCCGGTCAGGATGACGGCATCGGCCCGATCGATGGCGGTGGCGATGGCATCGGTCAGCCGGCCGTGGTTGTCGCCGACGACGACCTGATAGTGGGCGTCGAACCCGGACTCGGCGAGCTTGGCACCGATGTGGGAGGCGTTGGAGTTGACGATCTGGCCGAGCAGCAACTCGGTCCCGACCGCGATGACCTCGACGATCATCGGCCGAGGCCTTCGGCCTCGGCAGTACTGAGTACTGAGTACGGCGACATGTCATGTCGCTC
>JBPEXB010000608.1:0-5535 GCA_052032125.1 Acidimicrobiia bacterium | reverse complement strand
CCACCACGTGAGCGGCGCCGGGCGGCGTCTTCACCACCACCAGGTTGCCGCTCACCTCGATCGAGTCTGCATAGTCACTCAGCGCCCGCCGCAGCACGACCGCCGACTCGTCGGCGCCGTTCAAGGCCGTCGCGATCACATACCGAAGCGCTCCGTCCGCGTCGCGCGCCTTCACCGCCCCGACGGCCTGGAGATCCCGAGACACCGTGGCCTGCGTGACCTCGAACCCGCGGCCACCGAGCAGGTCGACCAGCTCGCTCTGACTGGAGACCACACGCTCGTCGATGATCGAACGCAGGGCACGGTGACGGGCCGACGTGGTGGGCATGTGAGAGATTATGCACAGTCATGCATGATCATGCAAGACAGGCCTTGCCTCCGCTTAACCCTCCTTGGAGGACGCCACAACGCGGGTCATCGGATGATGCAGGCCTGAATCACCCGAGGAGGAACCTCATGCTTCGCAAGCTCTCGCCGATGCTGGCATCCGCCTTTGCCACCCTGCTGTTGGCCGGCGTGGCCGTGGCCGCGGTCGGCTCGAACAGCTCGGCAGGCGCCGACGCATCGATCGCCACCGAGGCCAGCACCACCGCCGCCACCGAAGGCTCGACCTCGACCTCCGACGGCTCCACCGCCACCACGGATGGCTCGACGTCCACCACGACCGGCGACGACGGCACCACGTCGACCACGGTCGACGACGACAACGACGGCACCACCGCCACCACCGTAGGCGACGACGACAATGACGGCACGACCGTGTCGACCGTCCATGAGGACGACGACGATGACGAGGACGGGCCGACACCGACCACGATCCGCGACGACACCGACGACGATCACCAGCTGATCATCGAGCCCGGGGTCTACACCTTCCCCCTCGCCAACGGCGGCTCCGTGTCGGTGACCATCGAGCAGCAGCTGATCGTCGACTTCGTCGTCGATGCCGGCGATGGATGGAGCTACACCATCGAACAGCACGAGGGCGACCGGCTGCGCGTGGAGCTCACCAACGGCGAGACCGAGATCGAGATCGAGATCCGCACCGACGGCGGGCTCGAGGTCGAGATCGACGACTAGTCCTCGGCGAGCCCGAACCGAACCACCACACGAGAGCCGCCCTCCGGGCGGCTCTCGATCGTCAAGGATCCCCCGGTCCCCTCGGCCGTGCGACGCACGATGTCGAGGCCCAGGCCGGTGCCGCCCCGGCCGCTGGCGCCTCTGGCCACCAGATCGGGACTGTCGAAGCCCGGTCCACGGTCGGCCACCACCAGGGTTCCCGCACCGTCGACCGTCACTTCGACCGCCGAACCGTCCGGCGTGTGCGCGAAGACGTTCTCGAGGAGCGCATCGACGACGGCCGCCGTGTCGGCCTCTCCAGCGGCGACGCTCACCACCTGCGCCGGCACCTCGACCTCCATCGGACGCTGCTGGTCGTCGGCCAGCGGCCCCCAGAACGCCGCCCGAGCACGCACCACCTCGACCAGGTTGGCGCGCGGCTGGACGGCCCGACGCATCGGCCGGCGAGCATCCTCGATGACGGCGTCGACGGTTCGCTCGATGCGAGCGATGTCATCCAGCACGACCTCGGGGTCGGCCCGGCTCTCGACATTGAGTCGCAGCGCGGTCAGGGGGGTCCGGAGCCGGTGCGAGAGGTCGGCGACCGATTCGCGCTCGGATTCGATCAGGCCCCGCATCCTCCCGACGAGCCGGTTGAAGGCCGCCCCAACAGAGGCCAGCTCGACCGGCCCCGACGGCGTCACCGCCACGTCGAGGTCGCCGGCCGCCAGACGTTCGGTGGCCGCCGCCAGGTCCGACACCGGACGGACGAGGGTCCGACCGAGTCGGTCCGCCAGGAACACCGCCATCCCGACCAGCAGCAGACCGAGGGCGGCGATCACCGTCCACGAGGCCGCCACGTTGCGTCGCAGCTCCTCCGGCCCGACCCAGGCCCGCACCGCCGTCGGCTGGGCCAGCCCGACCACCGGCACGTAGGACGCCACCCCGCCGTCCTCGTCCACCAGGAGCGAGCGCCCGTCGAACGCAGCCAACGCCGCCGGCGTCAGCGCGGCCGCATCGCCGACGATCTGGCCGTCGGCCCGCACGACGGCCAGTCGCACCTCGTCGCCGGCGCCGCCGATCAGGGCACCGACGGTGGCGTCGTCCACCTCGCCGAGGACCACCAGGGTCCGCGCCAGGGCGTTCGCCTCCCGTTCGGCGTTCCCGACCGCCCGATCTGACGCCAGATCGCGCACCAACAGCGCCAGGGGAAGCGAGAAGGCGATGACGACCATGGTGGTGACGGCCGCCGACAGCAGCACCAGCCGGGACCTCATCGGACGCATCCGGGTCGCGTCCTCCGGGCAGGTGTGCCCGAGTCCCGGCCGGCGATCACTCGGGTTCCACCAGCTTGATGCCGACGCCCCGCACCGTGTGGAGGTAGCGAGGTTCGGCCGCCGACTCGCCGAGCTTGCGACGGAGCCACGACAGATGCACGTCCACGGTCTTGTCGGCCCCGCCGTAGGGCAAGCGCCAGATCTCCGCCAAGAGCTCGCGCTTCGACACCACCGTGCCCCGTCGCTCGGCCAGGTGAGTGAGCAGATCGAACTCCCGACGCGTCAGATCGAGCAACGATCCGGCGAGCCGGGCTTCTCGGGCCCCCCGGTCGATCACGAGCTCGCCGACTTCGATGACCGCATCGGTCGCGGCGCCCGCCGCCCTGCGCAACACGGCCCGAATCCGGGCTTCGAGCTGGTCGGCGGAGAAAGGCTTGGTGAGGTAGTCGTCGGCCCCGGCGTCCAGCAGGCGCACGATCTCTGCCTCGTCGTCGCGAGCCGTACCGACGATCACCGGCACGTCACGCACGGCTCGAATCATCTTGAGGACCTCGGTCCCGTCGACATCGGGCAGACCGAGGTCGAGGACCACGACGTCGACCGGCTCCTCCAACGCACGCTGCAGGCCTGGCAGTCCCGCACCCTCGCTCTCGACGTCGTGGCCGCGCTCGGCCAGCACTCTGCTGAGCGCCCCACGGATGTGCACGTCGTCCTCGATCAGGAGCACTCGAGCCATGCACCAAACCTACCGCCACCTCGGCGCGATCCAGCATTCCGCCGCTCCGTTTGAGTGTCCCTTAACCGGCCCTTATCGGCGGGGTCGCCGGCTCCTGCGAGGATGCCTCCATGAGCACGAAACGGCTCGGCTACGTGGCGGCTTGGCTGGCGGTCACGACCCTCGCCACCGCGGCTTCGTTCGCGGCGGTCGATCTCGTGGGCGCCACCACGGCGGACGAACCGTCTCCGTCATTGACGTTCGCCGTGTCCTCGTCGGCGGGCACCACGCTGCCCTCGACCACCACCGGCGCATCGATCGCCTCCACCACCGCACCGCCCACCACGGCATCGTCGACGACCACGATCACGGCGACGACGGTCACGTCGGCCACCAGCATCGCCACGACCCCCACGACCGTCGGCTCCACGACCGCCACGACCGTGGCAGAGACCACGACGACGACGCTCGACACGACGACGACCACGACCGCCACCGAGACCGGGCCGTTCTCCTTCGCCTCGGACGGTGGCACGGTCACGATCACGTGCGTCGGTGACGACATCAGCCTGAGCGGAGCCATCCCCGGCATGGGCTTCACCGCCGAGATCGAGTCGGCCGGCCCCGGCGAGGTCCGGGTCGAATTCGTGGCCGGGGAGACCGAGGTCGAGGTCAGGGTCGAGTGCGAGGCCGGGATCCCGGAGGTCGAGATCAACGGGCCTTGACCGGATCGAAAGCCATCCGTAAGGCCGTCGTCACTGTCCATTCAGCGCCCCCGCGGACCGTGGGTGCATGGCACACCTACGACACCGACTGCTCGTGGCTCTGCTGATGGCGCTCGTGACGACACTGTTGCCGACCCAGCCCACCCGGGCCGTCGGATCCCGCACGGAGATCACCGGCGCCACGCCCGAGCAGAGCTCCTTGCTCAAGTGGGCGCGGTCCGACTTCGTCCGGGCCGGCCTGCCGCTGCCCGATCTCGACGTGCGGTTCTACCCGGACCGGGAAGCGTGTGGCGACGCCCATGGCCGGTATCGCCGCGATGGCGGGCTGTTGCGCATGTGCAACCGGGGTGAGCTCAAGACCGCCCCACGGCACACGCTGCTCCACGAGCTGACCCACGCCTGGTCCTTCGAGTACCTGGATCGCGACACGATTCGGGCGTTCTTGGAGCTCCGTGACCTCGACGAGTGGGCCGACCCCGACGATGACTGGTGGGACATGGGCCAGGAGCAGGCCGCCGAGATCGTGGCGTGGGGCCTGATGGGCGAGTACGAGTTCAACAGCTTCCGCACCCAGGACGAGCCGTGCGACGCCCTGGCCGCCGCCTACACCCTGCTCACCGGCAACCAGCCGACGCGTCCCGGTGTGTACTGCACGTAGCCGGGATGCGCTCCGTGAGCGTTGCCTCCATGTTCCCCCTCGGGGGGAACGAGGGCCCCACGGTGCACGACGCGCGAGGCAACCGGCCCGGATGGGGGCCAGCCGGGCCGCGCAGCGGAGGGAGCACACCAATGCTCTCCTTCGCATCCGGCGTACTCAGTACTCAGTACTCAGTACTCAGTACTCCTTCGGTAGGTTCAGGCCATGGCGCGGACGTACATCCGACCATCGTGGTTCATGCGGACCGTCGTCAACGGGCTGATGGGCATGGGGTCGCAGACGTTCCTGACCGTCGCGGGCCGGGCGTCGGGCAAGCCGCAACGGGTGCCGGTGCACGTCCTCGAGCACGACGGTGCCCGCTATCTGGTGGCGCCGCGAGGCGACACCGATTGGTCCCGCAACCTGCGGGCGGCTGGCCGCGGCATGATCACGGCCAAGAGCCGCAAAGAGGCGATCACGGTCACCGAGGTCGATGACGGCGCCAAGCCGCCGCTGATCGCCGCCTATCGGGCGCAATGGGACGCACCGACCAAGCGACAGTGGGAAGCCCTCCCCGACCCCGCCGACCATCCGATCTTCAGAATTCAAGAGCCCTCGGCGGATCCCGCCGAGGGCTCGTGAGTACCGAGTACCGAGTACCAAGTACTGAGTACTGAGTACCAAGTACTGAGTACCACTGATCGGTGGCGAAGCCGCCGATCAGTATCGGTAGTCGTCTCGCTTGTAGGGGCCGTCGACGGGGACGCCGATGTAATCGGCCTGGTCCTTGGTGAGCTCGGTGAGCTTGGCGCCCACGTGCTCGAGGTGCAGGCGGGCGACCTCCTCGTCGAGGTGCTTCGGCAGCAGCACGACGTCCTTGCCGTAGGACTCGGCGTTGGCCTGGAGATCGATCTGAGCCAGCACCTGGTTCGTGAACGAAGTGCTCATCACGAAGCTGGGGTGGCCGGTGGCGCAACCCAGGTTGAGCAGCCGCCCCTCGGCCAGCACCAGCACGCTGTGCCCATCCGGGAAGATGAACTCGTCGTACTGCGGCTTGATCTGTCGCCGGGTGACACCCTCCATCGTCTGGAGACCGGCCATGTCGATCTCGTTGTCGAAGTG
>JBPEXB010000607.1:0-1727 GCA_052032125.1 Acidimicrobiia bacterium | reverse complement strand
CCTGCGATCAACGGTGCACGACGCCGCCTACCCCACGCTGGCGGTGACTTCGATCGCGGTGTCGCGGTCCACCGGCGGGTAGAAGATCAGGCTGTACAGGTCGCAGCGGTCGCCCGGCGGGATGGCCCAGGCAGCCGCCCAGTACCCATCCCCGATCGGCCCGACCAACGCCGGGATGCCGCCCAGGATCTCCACGACCTCCGAGTCCGCCGTGAACTGGCGGGGTGGCAGCGCACCGCGGATGGCCACGAGTACCGGGTCGCCGTCGGCATCGAATCGGATCGCGGTGAAGGCACCTTCGATGAGGGTGAACTCGTCGAGCTCCACCGACGACGTCTCGGGAACGCCAGGCACCACCTGCTCGGGCAGCACCCTCGGGAACGTCTCGATGTCGGGGCACAGCGCCAGCGGCGCTTCCGTCGAGGGAGGCGAGGTCGCCTCGGTGGTCGTGATCAAGGCCGGCAGCGTGACCCGTGAGGACGTCGTCGTGTCGGCCGCTCCCCCGGAGCAGGCGGTGACCACGAGCGCGATGGAGAGCAGAGCGGCGCGCATCGGCGTGACGGTATCAGGCTGCCGGCCGAGGCCGGCCTCTCTGCGGATACGATCGGTTGTGCACATCGACCACGAGCGAGGAGCCGGGGTGGCGGACCTGAAGAGCACGATTGCGGACCGGGTACGAGACGTCGAGCCTGCGCTCTACGAGCTCTCGCGGTGGATGTACGAGCACCCGGAGCTCGGGCTCGCCGAGCACGAAGCCTCGTCGAGGCTCTCTGCGCTGCTGGCAGAGAACGGCCTGGAGGTCGAGTATCCAGCGTTCGGCATGGAGACGGCCTTCGCCGCCCGCTCGGGGTCCACGGGACCTGAGGTGGTGATCTGCGCCGAGTACGACGCCCTCCCCGAGGTGGGCCATGCATGTGGCCACAACATCATCGCCACGGCGGCGGCCGGCGCCGGGATCGGGCTGGCGGCCGTCGTGGAGCAACTCGGGGTGCGGGTGACCGTGCTCGGCACACCGGCCGAGGAGGGCTACGGCGGCAAGGTGGACCTGATCGAGGCCGGAGCATTCGCGAACGCAGCTGCGGCGATGATGGTCCATCCCTCCCCCGACGACGAGCTGATCCCCACGGTGCTGGCCGTCCTGCACATCGACATCGACTTCTTCGGGAAGGACTCCCACGCCGCCTACGCGCCGCACCTCGGGCGCAACGCCCTCGATGCGTTCGTGCAGGCGTACGTCAACGTCTCGACCCTGCGACAGCACATCCTGTCCAGCGACCGCATCCACGGGATCATCACCCACGGCGGCGACGCCCCCAACATCATCCCCAGCCACACCTCGTCGTCCTGGTACATCCGGGCCGCCACCCAGGAGCGCCTGGAGGAGCTCGAGCAACGGGTGATGGCGTGCTTCGAGGCGGCGGCCCAGGCCACCGGCTGCACCTGGGAGCGCAAGCCGATGGGCAACCCCTACTCCGACCTCGTGTCCAATCGGTGCTGGCCGAAGCCTTCGCCGACAACATCGCGGCACTCGGGCGGCCACTGCCGGAGACCACCGGTGACATCGGCGGCAGCACGGACATGGGCAACGTGAGCCATGTCGTGCCGACGATCCATCCGATGCTCTCGATCGACGCAGACGGCGCCGTCAACCACCAGCCGGAGTTCGCCGCTGCCACCGTCACCCCTTCCGGGGAGAAGGCCATCCGCGACGGCGCCCTGGCGATGGC
>JBPEXB010000606.1:0-11049 GCA_052032125.1 Acidimicrobiia bacterium | reverse complement strand
CCGCCGGGACGGCGGCGGCGCCGGTTGGGGCTGCTGCTTCGAGCCATGGGTGATTCTCCTCGGTGTTCTGAAGGGTCTAGAAGGGGGCTTCGTCGGGGCCGTAGTCGTCACGGGCGACCGGAGCGGCCGGCATCGGCTCGCTCGATCCACCGCCGCCGCCACCCCAGTTGCTGTCGCCGCTGCGGGCGGTTCGGGTGACCGAGGCGGTCGCCCAGCGGAGGCTGGGGCCGAGTTCGTCGATGCGAATCTCGACGACGGAGCGCCGCTCCCCCTCGTTGTTCTCCCAGGACCGCTGCTCGAGGCTGCCAGTGATGATGACCCGGGCACCCTTCTGCAACGACTCGGCCACGTTCTCGGCGGCCTCCCGCCAGACGGTGCCGCCGAAGAAGCTGGTCTCCTCCTGCCACTCGTTGGTGTTGCGGTCCCGCCAGCGGCGGTTGACCGCCACGCGGATCTTGGCCATCGCCACGCCGGACGGGGTGAACCGGAGTTCGGGATCCTCGACCAGGTTTCCGATGACGGTGACGGTGTTCGAAGCCATGTGCGCTCTCTCTTCCTCTCAGCGCCCGGGGCACGGGGCCGTGGGCGCTGAATGCTCTACTGCTGCCGGTGCGCTGCTCTCGGTGCGACACGTGATCCGGTCCGGCGGCTCGCCGGGGACCGGCCACCCGGACGACCTTCAGGGTGCCGGGCGGGTGTGACACGGCTCAGTCCTCGTCGGAGGCCTTGGCCGGGGCGCGGGCACCGCGACGTGCCGGATTGTTGTCCGGGCGGATGACCTTGTGACGCATGACCGTGTCGGCCAGCGTCAGGGCTCGGTCGAGATCGTCCACATGGGCGGGCTCGCCGTCGAAGGTCATGACGGTGTAATAGCCCTCGTGCACCTTGTCGATCTCGTAGGCGAAGCGGCGCTTGCCCCAGAAGTCGGTCTCGGTGACCGTGGCGCCGGCGCCGGTGAGGAAGGCCTCGAGGCCGGCGGTCTCCTTGCGGACGTCCTCTTCGGCCAACTCTGGCCGGTGGATCGTCATCAGCTCATAGGTACGCATCGCTGCGCATCACCTCCTTCGGACATCCGGCTCGGGGCCGGAAGGCCCCCGGGATCTCCGGGAGCAGGACGGTCGTTGCACCACACGCCATCGAGGGCTGTGGGATCGACGAGAGTGTAGGCGTCGACCCGACCGGAGAAAAGACGAGGGGCCATATATTGACGTTCTTCGATCTATCGAATAGGTTGATGGGGAGCGTCGCGCCTCAGGAGGAACCATGGACACCGCACGGGTACAGCTGGCATTGAACGTCGATGACATCGACGCCGCCGTCGACTTCTACGGCAAGCTCTTCGACGCCCAGCCCCACAAACGACGTGACGGGTACGCCAACTTCGCCATCAGCAATCCGCCGCTGAAACTGGTTCTCATCGAGAACCCTGGCGCGGGTGGGCTGAACCACCTCGGGGTGGAGGTGGCCACGACCGAGCAGGTCGGCCAAGCGGCAGATCGCTTCGCTCTCGAACAGATGGACACGCTCACCGAGCAGGGTGTGGATTGCTGCTACGCCGTGCAGGACAAAGTCTGGGTCACGTCACCCGAGGGTGAGCGGTGGGAGGTCTACACCGTGCTCGACGAAGCGGGCACCGTGGGTGCCGGCGCCGGGGACGCCGAAGCGTCGGGCTGCTGCTCGACCGGCGAGGGTGTGGCGAGCATCCCGGTCAGCGCCTCGGCCTCGGCCTGCTGCTGAAGCCGCCCGCGGAGCACGCACCACCATTGAGCAGCGGCGTGGTGGTGGTAGCTTGCCGAGGGTGTTCCGCCGACTCTCGCTGATCTCCAGAGGGCTGCGCGCTCGCCGGGCGCGCCCCGACCTGAGGGCGCTGGCCGCCGAGCAAGATGCGGTGCGGTTCGTCTGGGAGATCCTTCCCCACGCGGCGCGGAGCTTCGCGGCCAGCATCGTCGTGCTCCCCCGCCCGGCATCGACCACCGCGGCCGTGGCCTACCTCTACGCCCGCATGCTCGACACCTACGAGGACTTGCTCGTCGAGGTAGACGATCGGCCCCGGGCCCTGCGAGCGTTTGCCGGCCGCCTCGACCAGCACCCCCTCCCTCCTGCAGAGCGGATCTCCGACGATCTGGCACGTGACGATCGGGATCGACTCCACGTCCTGCTCGTCGAGCGGGCCCACATGGTGGATCAGGTGTACGCGTCGCTGCCGGAGCATCACCGGCAAGCGGTCGCCGAGCTGATCACGGCCATGGCGGACGGGATGGCGAATTCCTGTGAGCGGTTCTCCGCCCAGGGCGGCGTGCTGGCGACCGACGATCAGATCCTCGAGTACTGCCACCACGTGATCTACCACCCGGCCTGCTTCGTGATCGAGCTGCTCGGTGGGCACAGCCAGCCGGTTGCCCGCGATGCAGCGGCGACGAGCGAGTTCATCCAGCTCGCCAACATCACCCGCGACATCGAGAAGGATCTCGCCCGCGGCATCGCCTACGACCCGGCCCTGGCCGAGCATCTCGGCGAGTTCGAGCCTCGCGCCATCGCCGCCGCCCGGCGTCGACTCACGGGCATGGCCCTCCGGCGCGCCGACGCCTACCGGCGCCTCTACCACCAGGTGGAGTTGCCCGGCCGGCCGGGGACCAGGCTGGCGGCAGCGCTGATGCTGCTCTTCACGGACCTGCACTATCGGTCGATGGCCAGCCGGGTCGGTGAGCTGCCGTGGCGAGGCGCGTCGGGCAAGCTGACGACCGTCCTGTCCGCCCTGCCGGCTGCGCTCTCTGAGCGCTACACCGACTGGACGCTGCGCCGCGTGACGTCGCGCATGTCGGCTGCCGCCCGGCAGCTCGAGGCGCCCGTTCGAGCGAGGGTGGCGTCGTGAGCAGCCGGCTCCAACACGTCACGTTCGACTGCCAGGACGCGCAGCGGTTGGCCGAGTTCTGGGCTGCTGCGCTCGGCTTCGAGCTGATCGGCGAGCCCAGCCCGGAGTTCGCCGTGGTGGGAGGCGAAGCGATGCCCGAAGACCATCCCCTGCTGATGTTCTCCAAGGTGCCCGAGGGCAAGACCGTGAAGAACCGCGTGCACCTCGACCTCCACACGGAGGACGACAAGGACGCAGAGGCCGAGCGCCTCGTCGGTCTCGGCGCCACCAAGGTGGCCGACAAGGCCGAATGGGGTCACTCGTGGGTGATCCTGCACGACCCCGAGGGGAACGAGTTCTGCGTCTCGAACTGAGCGCCTGGTCGATCAGTCCGCCGCCACCAGCACCACCTCGAAGATCTCGGGCCAGTACTTGCCCGTGAGGTAGTAGAGGTTGGCCTCCGGATCATGGGCGATGCCGTTGAGCACATCGATGCCCTGAGTCGAGGACAGCTGAGACGCCAGCTCGGCGGCACTGACCCGGGCCCGCACGACGCCGGTGTCAGGGTCGATGACGACGATGATGTTGCTCTGCCAGACGTTGGCGTAGATCCACCGATCGGTGCATTCGAGCTCGTTGAGGAAGGGAACGGCTTCGCCGCGGAAGCGGACGTCCATCGTGCCGACGGGCTCGAACGTGTCGAGGTCCCTCAGCGTCAGCACCGAGCTGCCATCGCTCATGACGAAGGTGCCCTGGCGTGCACAGAGGCCCCACCCCTCGCCTTCGTAGGGGTAGGTGCCGAGTGGCTCGAGCGTCTGGGCGTCCCAGATGAACGCGATCTCCTCGCGCCAGGTGAGTTGCACGATGCGTCCATCGACCACCTCCAGGCCCTCCCCGAAGTAGCGGTCGTCGAGGGCTCTCGATCGCACGATCTCACCGGTGGCGGCGTCGACGATGCGCACCGTGGACTCGCCGTATTGCCCGGTGCTCTCGTAGAACAGCCCGTCCCGGAACGCCAGTCCCTGGGTGAACGCGCCCGGGTCGTGCGCCAGCCGCCGCTGGATATCAGGAACGAGAAGGGCGGGACCGTCCGGATCCGGCACCCACACCGTGACCGGCGGCAGGGATGTCGTCGTGGCGGTCGTGGCCACCGAGGAGGGCATGGACGTCGTTGCGACCGACGTCGTTGCGGTGCTGGCGACCGTCGTCGGCTCGGTCGGCTCCTCCCCCACCGTTTCTCCCCCGCAGGCGACGAGACCCAGCAGACCCACGACGACGATCGCCCGCAGCTTCATCGGTCGATTGTCCCACCCCGCTGAAGATGTCCCAGGATCCGGAGCCCGGGACCCGGAATCCGGAACCCGGAATCCGGAGCGCGAGAACCCGACTCAGGACTCAGGACTCAGGACTCAGGACTCAAAGTGCATGGGTCTCGGTACGCTGCCCGACATGTCCTGGTCCTTCGACAACGGCACGTTGCTCATGCGCAGCGCCCTGCTCGGTGAGTACGAGAACAACGTGTTCGTGGTGGCCTGCGCCCAGACCGGAGAAGGCGTGATCATCGATGCCGCCTGTGAACCAGGTCGGATCCTCGAGTTGATCGACGAGGTGTCGATCAAGGCCATCTTGAGCACCCACGGCCATTTCGATCACTTGCGGGCCGTCGACGTGCTCGCCGACTCGCTGGGCGTCCCGATGCTGCTCCATCCGGCCGACACCCGCCTGGCGGCGACGACCACCGACATCATCCCGCTGGCCATGGAGGACGGCCAGGTCATCGAGTTCGGCGAGACCAGCCTGCTGGCCATGCACACCCCGGGGCACACGCCCGGCTCGATGTGCTTCTTCACTCCCGGGATCCTCTTCTCGGGCGACACGTTGTTCCCCGGCGGGCCGGGGGCCACGCACTTCGAGGAGGGCGACTTCCCGACGATCATCGAGAGCATCGAGAAGCGCCTGTTCACCATGGACGACGCCACCGAGGTGTACCCGGGCCACGGGCCGACCATGACCACGATCGGCAAGGAGCGGCCCGCCCTCCCAGAGTGGATCGAACGCGGCTGGTAGCGGATCCCGGGCACGCCCGCCCGTCTCCCTGAAATCCGAAAACTCGGCTCCCGGTCCTGACGCAGCGGGCAGAATCTTTGAGAGGGTGTCACCCGGAGAAGGCGCTCAGGTGTCACATGGGTGTGGGAGCAACGAATCAGCGTGAGCTGAGCAGCGACGCGGAGATCTACGCGACATACGCCGACGATCTCGTCCGTTTCGCGACGGGTCTCGTGGGGCGCTCCGATGCTCAGGACGTCGTATCGGCCGCAGTCTTGCGGTCGATCTCGTCGAAGCGTTGGTCGACCGTCGAGAACGCCCGCGCCTACCTGTATCAGGCCGTGGTCAACCAGGCTCGCAATGAGTTCCGGGATCGCCAGCGACGGTGGGCCAAGGAACTGCGGGCGGCAGTCGACGACCGCAGCCACATGTCCGAGTATCGACCGGACGTGCTGGAAGCGGTGAAGGCGTTGAGCCTTCGGCAGCGCGCCGTGGTGGTCCTCTCGTACTGGGAGGGCCTCCCGGTCTCGGAGATCGGTGAACGCCTCGGCATCTCGGAGGGTGCTGTCCGCCGACACCTGGCCCGTGCTCGATCGAGATTGAGGGTGATGCTCGATGAGTGACCTACTCGACCGCCGCATTCGGCTCTTCGTGGAGGAGTTGCTGGAGGATGCTCCTCCGGCGCCCCCGTTCCCACAACCAGGCATGGTCGTCGTCCGAAGCGACGATCCAACCGGAAGGGAACACATGCTCGACACGAAGAGAAACAAGGATTCGATGAGCGGTGAGGGGCGAAGCCGGCGCGGTCGCACGGTTGGAGCCCTGGCCTTCGCCGCGGTGCTGGCGATCGCGCTGCTGATCGGCGCCGTGCTGTTCGTCGCCGGTGACGACGTGCCGCCGGCGGCACCGCCCACCACGGCGGCACCAGCGACGCCCGACGAAGGCGCTCCGCCCCCCGAGGGGGCTGCGGCGCTGGTGGGTCAGACGGCGCGCGCCAGCGGGCTGGGCACACGACCGGATCGGATCGAGTTCGGCACCGAAGGTGGCTATGTGGTGACGGATCTGAACAGGATCGTCGACACCGGGACGTACACGATCGACGGCGACGAGATCGTGTTCGTGAGCGACGCCACCGAAGGCGTTCGCTGGTTCGTCGACGACCTCAATCCCTTCACGGCCGGCCAGAACACGTGCGACGGTGTCGAGGGCCGCTACGTCGTCGAGTTCGACAGCGCGACCCATGCGACGCTGCGGGTGATCTCGGACGCGTGCCTCACGCGCAACGCCGCCGCCAACCGCCTCGAGCTGGATCTGATCGAGCCGTAGGCCGCTCGAGCCGGGCCGGCGACTCTCCAGCCGGCCCGGCACAGCCTCCGATGTTCCCGCGTGGGGCCACGCTCGACCCCTGACATCGCGTCGCGGCATCTCGGATAGGCCTGGGTGATACCCGGCCCGCCGACATAAGATCACTCCCCGATGCGCTCACCATCCCGCCTGCTGCTGGCGATCGCCGCCTTCTCGATGCTCGCCGCCGCCTGCGGGCCCGGGGAGCACGGTCCGTGGCTGAACGAGCACGGTGAGATCATCTCCAACGCCTACGTGCTGGAGTTCGACGGCTTCGCCCGCTGCGACCAGCTCGACGTCACGTTCTTCCAGTTCTTCGGGCGCCAGTACGCCAAGGACCCGAACGGCGTGCTGGGCGAGCTCACCTCCCTCGATGGGCTCCGGATGCTGACCTTCCTGCGCGGGACCGACCTCCCGGCGACCGCGGTCCCCTCGGCGATCACCCACAACAACCGGGAGATCTACCTCAACGAGCCCGACGAAGAGGATTACCTCTACATCGTCATCGACAACCAGGTCGTCGAACGGTGGCCACGGGCCGAGCAGCGCTGCACCGAGGGCCTCTGACCGCCGAACTCACCAGTCGGCGGCGATGTACTTCGTCTCCAAGAACTCGAAGATCCCGTAGTGACCGCCCTCGCGGCCGAGGCCCGACTCCTTCACACCACCGAAGGGCGCAGCCGGGTCGGAGATGAGGCCGCGGTTGAGCCCCACCATGCCGGTCTCGATCGCCTCGGCCACCCGCAGCCCCTTGGCCAGGTCGCTGGTGTACACGTACGCAGCCAGGCCGTGCTCGGTGTCGTTGGCGAGCGTCACCGCTTCCTCTTCGGTGGAGAAGCGGATGACCGGGGCCACCGGGCCGAAGATCTCTTCGTCCAGGATCGGGTTGTCCGTGCCGACGCCGGTGAGGACCGTGGGCTCGAAGAAGAACCCCGGCCGATCGGGAGCGTTGCCGCCGATCGCCACGCTCGAGCCCGCTCCGGTGGCCACGCCGACGAGCTGGCGCAGGTCATCTTGAGCGGACCGATTGATCATCGGCCCGAGATCGACACCCTCCTCCAGGCCGGGCCCGGTCTTCACCGACCCCATGGCCTTGGCCAGCTGGGCGGAGAACTCGTCGGCGACCGCCTCGTGGACGAGCATCCGGTTGGCGGCGATGCACGACTGACCGCCGTTGCGCATCTTGGCGATCATGGCCCCGTCGACCGCCGCCTCGATGTCGGCGTCGTCGAAGACCACGAACGGGGCGTTGCCGCCGAGCTCCATCGAAGACCGCACGACGTGGCGGGCGGTCACCTCGAGCAGCTTCTTGCCGACCTGCGTCGATCCCGTGAAGGACAGGTTGCGAACCCGAGGATCGGTGAGCATCGTCTCGCCGACCTCGCCGGACCGCCGGCTGGGCAGCACGTTGACCGTGCCCGGGGGTGCACCGGCCTCGTGCAAGATGGCACCCAGCGCCAGCGCCGTGAGCGGTGTGTCCGACGCCGGCTTGAGGATCACCGAGCACCCGGCGGCGAAGGCGGGACCGATCTTGCGCGTGGCCATGGCGGCCGGGAAGTTCCACGGGGTGATCAGCACGGAGACGCCGATCGGCTGGTGCAGCGCGATGATGCGCTTGTCGCCGCCCGGAGCGATGCCGAGCGAACCGTTGACGCGGACCGCTTCCTCCGAGAACCAACGGAAGAACTCCGCGGCATAGGTGATCTCGGCGCGTGCCTCGCCCAAGGCCTTGCCCATCTCCCGCACGACCAGCTCGGCGAGCGAGTCGGCTCGGGCGATCATCAGCTCGTACGCTCGTCGGAGCACCTCCCCGCGCTCGCGGGGAGCCGTCCCGGCCCATCCGCCCTGCGCGTCGTGCGCTGCCGATACGGCCTGACGGGCATCGTCTGTCGATGCGCTGGCCACGGTGGCGAGGACCTCGCCGGTGGCCGGATCGAGCACCTCGATCTCCTGATCGTCTGAGGCGGTGAGCCAATCGCCTCCTATGAAGAGGCGGCCTCCGCCGTTCGACACGAGATCCGCGAGCACGTCCATTTGCAGGCTCCTCCGACATCCGATGGGGAGGCAAGTGTATGTCACGGCGACCGTCGCTCGACATGCCGCACCGGCACGGCCCATCCGTGGGACGATGAGCTCATGCAGTGTCGTTGGTGCTCCCGCTCGCTCGCCTATGTGCACGGGCATGCTGCCTGCCTGGAGGGGACGTGCCCGATGTTCGGTCTCAACCAGGCGGAGTGCTGCGACGGGGAGACCATCGAGGCCTGCCCGGCGCCCACGACTCGCCTCGCCCGGCGAGACCGCTAGGCCTCCCAGCGAGCGGGCACGCGCTCGGGCCGACGGAACACCAGGCCGGTCGGCGGCTCCGCTGACTCCTCGAGTTGGACTCCCGGCAGACCCTCGAGCACGGCGCGCATGGCTGCCACGATCTCGACCTTGGCCAGGTGCCCGGCGATGCAGGCGTGCGGGCCCTGGGCGAAGGTGACGTGCTGGCGCACCGTCGGCCGTCCTGGTCGGAACTCGTCCGGATCGACGAACACGGCGGGATCGCGATTGGCCGCCGCCAGGCTCACGACCACCAGGTCGCCGGCGGCCACAGCTGCGCCGCCCAACTCGACATCACGGGTGGCATAGCGATCGACGCGGGTGGCGGCCGGCTCCAACCGGAGCGCCTCGTCGGCGATGTCGTTGAGGAGATTCGGATCTGACCGGGCGGCCGAGAGGTCAGCCCGACCGAGCAGGAACCAGAGCGCCGACGCGATCGAGTCCTCGGTGGTCTCCACCCCGCCGAACAGCACCACGGCCACGTTGCCGACCACCTCATCGAAGGTGAGCGTGCTCGCCGCCTCGGTCAGGAGCGGCGAGCCCGCAGCCAGAGACGCCTCGACGAGGGCTCGAAGCCGATCCATGGCGTCATCCGCTCCGGCCTCCTCCCGACCTGCGCTGCGCGTCTCCACCGCCGCGACGATCGCCTCGTAGGTCGATCGGACGTGTCCGACACTGGCATCGAGGTCGAGTGCCTCGCCCATCACGGCCACGGCCAACGGGCCGGCGATCCGCTCCCGCAGGTCAGCCCTCCCGAGGGGCCGGAGGTCGGCAACGAGCGACCGTGCCCTGGCGCGGGCAAGCTCGGTCAGCCGGGTGCGCAGCTCGGGATCACGAAAGCCGTCGGCGAACGGACGCCGATGACGTCGATGTTCGTCGCCGTCCAGTGACAGCATCGACGGACCGACCACCTGTCCGGTGGAGAAACGAGGGTCGTCGACCGTGAAGGTGTCCGGATCGCGCATGACGGAGATCGCCAGTTGTCGCTCGGTGACCACCCACCCGCCCAGCACCTCCACCCACGTCACCGGACCCGTGGCCCGCCAGCGGTGGTGATGCGGATGGGGATCCTCGGTGAGCTCCTGGACGGTCGTCTCGGTGTCCACGGCGCGCCAGGGTATCCGGCGACCCGGTCTGCCAGAATCCCGGCGATGTCGCAGTTCATGTTCCAGCCCGAGATCGAGACGATGGATCGGGCGGCCAAGGAGCAGCTCCAGACGGAGCGACTGCGCTCCCTCCTCGACCGCCTCGCCTCAGCGCCATCCGCCTACTGGCGCGAGAAGCTGGCCGGCGTCGAGATCAGTGCCATCCGATCGATCCGCGACGTCGACCAGCTTCCGTTCACGGAGAAGTCGGAGCTGCGCGACACCTACCCGTACGGCATGCTGGCGATCCCCCTCGACGACACAGTGCGTCTCCACGCCAGCTCGGGCACGAGCGGCAAGCCCACGGTGGTCGGTTACAGCCGCCGCGACATCGAGATCTTCGCCGAGTGCAACGCCCGGGCGCTGGCCATCGCCGGAGTCATCCCGGGCGACGTACTGCACAACGCCTACGGCTACGGCCTGTTCACCGGCGGGCTCGGCCTCCACTATGGCGGGGAGTTGTTGGGGGCGACGGTCGTGCCGGCTTCGGGAGGCAACACGGGCTTCCAGCTCCAGCTGCTGGAGGACCTGGGAGCCGGGGCGCTGTGCTCGACGCCCTCGTTCTGCATGCTGCTGGGCGAGCGAGCTGCGGAGCAGGGGCTGCACGAACACCTGTCGGTCCGCACGGCCATCCTGGGTGCGGAGCCGTGGTCCGAAGGCATGCGCAAGAAGCTCCACGACGTGTGGGGCGAGGGGTTCCGGGCCGTGGACATCTATGGGCTGTCCGAGGTGATGGGGCCCGGGGTCGCCCAGGAATCACCCGACGCGATGGGAGCGCTGCAGATCTTCGACGACCACTTCTACCCCGAGATCGTGGACCCCGAGACCGGTGAGCCGGTTCCGGACGGAGAGTTCGGCGAGCTGGTGATCACGACGCTGACCAAGGAGGCGCAGCCCGTCCTCCGCTATCGGACTCGCGACATCACCCGGATCATCCCCGACGAGGGCGCCGATGGACGCACGTTCACCCGGCTGGCGCGACTCACGGGCCGGGCCGACGACATGCTGATCGTCCGAGGCGTGAACGTGTATCCCCGCCAGATCGAGGCCGTGCTGCTCGACGATCCCGACGTCGCCGGCCAGTACGCCATCGTGGTGGATCGGCGCCAGCCGATGGCGGAGCTCCGGATCGTGGCCGAGCTCCGCTCCGGCGACGGCGACCGCGAGCAGGTCCACCGTCGCCTCAGTGAGCTGCTGGTCCAGCACATCCGCATCCGCCCGACCCTCGAGCTGCGGCCCCCTGGCGGCATGCCGCGGCAGGAGGTCGGCAAGGCCAAGCGCGTGTTCGAGCAGACAGACGAGAGAGATCCGCTGAGCTGAGCTCAACCAAGTACTCAGTAC
>JBPEXB010000605.1:0-4089 GCA_052032125.1 Acidimicrobiia bacterium | reverse complement strand
CGGTCGTGTTCGACGATGGCGATGGACCCGGGCACGGCCCCGAGGGCTCCCGCGGTGTCGCTCGCGTTCCCGACCACCTCATCGAGGACACCATCGAGTCCGCCGAGGAATGCCCCGGCGAGTGCATCATGATCGAGCCGTACAACCCGGCCCTGGTGCACGACGGGTAGGAGGGGCGACACCCGTCGCCCGTCACCCGTCACCCGATCACGGGGCGGGATACCAGACACCAGACGCCACCTCGCCCTGAGCTGATGCTGCGCGTTCCCGCGCCCGTGCTGGCGAAGGCCGAAGTGCTCGGGCTGAGCCCCTGGGTCGAAGGGCTTCCTGAGCTGATCGAGTCCCTCGAAGCGGATTGGGATCTCCGCGCGGGCGAGCCCTACACCGATTCGAGTGAGGCGTACGTGGCCCGCGCCGAGCTGGCGGACGGCACCCCGGCGGTGCTCAAGCTCCTCCTGCCCCGGGACGACGATGCCGCCCGCAACGAGGCGACCACACTGCGGATCGCCGGAGGTGAGGGCTGCGCTCGGTTGCTGCGGGAGGACCTGGCTCGCCACGCCCTCTTGCTGGAGCGGCTCGGGCCGTCGCTGCACGATCTCGGTCTGCCGTTCACGCAACGCCAGCAGATCCTTTGCGACACCGCCCAACGGGTCTGGCGCCGGGCTCCGGATGCCGGTCTGCCTTCGGGCGCCGTCAAGGCGCGATGGTTGATCGAGTTCATCCACGAGACGTGGGAGGCGCTGGATCGCCCGTGCGCCGACGAGGCGGTGGCGTATGCCGTCGCCTGCGCCGAGCGGCGCGAGGCGGCCCACGATGACGAGCGGGCCGTGCTGGTGCACGGAGACGTCCACGAATGGAACACGATGCAGGCCGGCGACGACTGGAAGCTCGTCGATCCGGACGGGCTGCTGGCGGAGCCCGAGTACGACCTCGGGGTGATGCTGCGCGAGGACCCGCTGGAGCTGATGGAGGGAGACGCCATGGCGCGGGCGCACTGGCTGGCCGATCGCTCCGGCCTCGACCCGGTCGCCATCTGGGACTGGGGGGCCGTCGAGCGGGTCTCCACCGGCTTGCTCCTGACCCGGATCGGCATGCAGCCCATCGGCCGCCAGATGCTCGAAGCCGCCGAATGGGCAGCGCGCCAGATCTGAGTACTCAGTACTCGGTACTCAGTACTGCCGACGCGAAGCGGCGGCTCTACATCCCCCAGTAGCCGCGGATGCCCGGCACGTGGTGGGTGATCTTGCCGCCCTCGAGCACCACGACGTGTGTGGTCTGCAGGATGCCGGCTTCGGTGCGCACGCTGGCGTCCCACATCACGACGTCGCCGGCTTCCTGGAACTGGTCGATGGTGAGGACCTGATACGAGCCGTGGGTGGCGAGGGAACGGTCGAAGAGCGCCCGGATCTGCTCAGGCCCCTCGGCCACGCTCGAGTACGACACGACCTTGGCGTCGTCGGCGTAGAGGGCCACGAGGGCGTCGATGTCGCCGTTGGAGAGGTGGTCGCCGATCGTGCCGGCGATGCCGTGTTCAGACATGAGGTCACTCCTGGACGGGTGGGACTGAGCAGGGTACTCCGCTGCGCTCCAGCGCCGCCGGATGGCCGCGGCACCTAGTCTCGGGTGGGAGCGGGGAGGGACGCATGACCGAGACTCGATCAGCACCGCTGCCGAGCGGCGCCGATGACATCCGGCGGTCGGGGATGCCGGCCGGGGAAGAGCACTACACCAAGAGCGGACGGCTCAAGAAGGCGTATTACGAGTCGGAGCTCGCCCGCATGCAGGAGGAGCTGGTCAAGCTCCAGCACTGGGTGGCGGACACCGGCACGAAGGTGCTGATCATCTTCGAGGGACGGGGCTCGGCCGGGAAGGGCGGGGTGATCAAGCGAATCACCGAGCGCACCAGTCCCCGCCTCGTGCGCGTCGTGGCACTGCCCAAGCCCACCGAGCGCGAACAGACACAGTGGTACTTCCAGCGCTATGTCGAGCACCTCCCGGCGGGCGGCGAGATCGTGCTGTTCGACCGCAGTTGGTACAACCGCTCCAACGTCGAATGGGTGATGGGGTTCTGCACGGAGGCCCAGCATCAGGAGTTCCTCCGCAGCTGCCCCGAGTTCGAGCGGATGCTCGTGCGCTCCGGCATCCGGCTGCTCAAGTACTGGTTCTCGGTCAGCTGGGACGAGCAGCGAAAGCGCTTCGAATCCCGCAACGAAGAGCCGCTCAAGCGGTGGAAGCTGTCCGACATGGACCTCGAGGAGCACCGGCTCTACGTGCGGTACTCCGAAGCCAAGGACATCACCTTCCAGTACACCGACATCAAGCAGGCGCCCTGGTACGTGGTGCCGTCGGACGACAAGCGCACGGCCCGCCTGAACTGCATCAGCCACATCCTCGATCAGTTCGAGTATCAGGACGTGGTACCCGATCCAGTGCAGCTGCCCGACCGGGAGGACATCTCCTACATCCGCCCACCCATCACCGAGCAGACCTTCGTGCCGCAGCAGTACTAGCGCCTGCAGTCGGGTCGTTCGCCTCTGGGCAAATCTCGCCGGAGTGCCGCACGATGGTCGCATGGCTACTCCCACCGAACGCCTCACCCGCAACGCACAGGAGTTCCTCGGCGACGACCACGAGGTCGTGCTGGCGATGCGAGTCGACTGGGGCCCCGACGCCGTGGCGTCTCGCACTGGGCTCGGCTCGGCCTACTGGACCCGGGCCTACCTCTGGTGGCCCGTCGTCTGGCCGGTCATGGCGCTGCTGCGACTCCCGAAGTCACTTCATCGTCGGAACGACCCCGACGCAGGCTCCGGCATCCTCGCCCTCACAGCCGGCGACGGCCGGATCCTGCTGTCGGCTCCCATGCTGCGAACCAAGGTGCCCACCGGAATCGTTGAGACGCTGCCGTACGGAGCGCCCTTGGACGTCGATGTCGACCTGATGGAGTCACACCTCATTCCGGCCGTGACGATCGCCGGGCGCCAGTTCGTCGTCAACGGGGTCGACTTCCGGGCCCTGCTGGGTGCGGTCGAAACCCATCAGGTCCGGGCGCCGGAGATCAAGGCGATGCTGCCGAGACTGCTGGCCGTCGGGACCTCCAACTACACCGGGGTGCCGGGCTCCACGGGCTGACCCACGCTGCTCAGCGCGGCCCGTCTCCGCTGTGGAGTCGGACGTGCAGGTCGCGGACCCGCTCAGCCAGCGATTCCACAGGGCCCTCGACCACGGCGCCGGGGAGGACGTCGGTGATCGGGAGCGTGGCGACCGGCGGCGGATCGACACCGAGCTCGCCGAGCCACGAGGCGAGCTGCGCGGACGAGCTGGCGTAGACGATCCTGCCGAGTCCGGCCCAGCCGTGGGCGGCGGCGCACATCGGACAGTGCTCGCCGGACGTGTAGACGGTGGCGACCGCCCGCTCGTCCGGTGTCAGATGTTCGATGGCCCAGCGCGCCAGAGCGAACTCGGGATGGCGAGTCCGGTCCCCTGACGCCACCCGGTTGTGGTCCTCACGCCGGACCCGACCCTCACCATCCACGAGGACCGAACCGAACGGCTCGTCGCCTTTCTCCAGGGCCTCGGTGGCAAGTTCGACACAGCGCTCGAGGTGCTTCAGGTCTGTTGCGTCCATGCGGTCAGCCTACGTGTGGCTGCCCGTGGCGGGCTCCGGGCTCCGGGTCGCTGGGCGTGCTGCTGGCTCCGGAGCCCGGGGTCCGGGGTCCGGGACCCGGGTCGCTGGACGCGCTTCGGGTGACGGCTGACGGGTGACGGACGACGTTCGGAAATCGCCTGGTCACAGCGCCGACGAGGGTCTTGAAATGTCGGTGCAGTCGGGTATAACGAACATATGTTCGATACACAGATCGACATGCGAGACGACACCGCCACGGAGCTCAGCGCCGACCAGGTCGAACAGCGTCTGCTCGGCTTGGAAGCCGATATCGCCACGCTGCGGGCCGAGCAGCTCCGCTTGGTGCGCCGTGCGGATCTCATGCAGCTGGCCGGCCTCGACGGTGCCCGGAGCTTGAAGGAGTGGGTCGCAGGCCGGTTGGACGTCACACCGGAGACGGCCCGCGACCTCGTGCACGCGTCTCG
>JBPEXB010000604.1:0-5440 GCA_052032125.1 Acidimicrobiia bacterium | reverse complement strand
CGCCAGGCCATGCGAACGTCACGGGTGATCGAACAGCAGCCCTTCCTCACCCGCACGCTCGCTCCCATCGAGGTGCTCTCGGAAGAGGGACTCGAGATCATCGAGCACAACGCCGACACGCTCCTCGAACAGGTCGGGGTCGAGATCGTCGAGTACCCCGAGGCGCTGGAGATCTTCGCCGAGGGTGGCGCCGACGTGGACGGCACCAGGGTCCGCTTCCCGCGCGGCCTCTGTCGCGAGCTCGTCACCACCCATGCGCCCGAGTCGTTCGTCCAGCACGCCCGCAACCCGGACCGGTCGGTCACCATCGGCGACCCGCACACGGTGTTCGTCCCGGCCTACGGTTCGCCGTTCGTCCGCGATCTCGAAGGCGGGCGGCGCTACGCCACCATCGAGGACTTCCGCAACTTCGCCCGGCTGACCCACATGGCACCGGCGATGCACCACGGGGGCGGGACCCTGTGCGAGCCCGTCGACCTGCCGGTCAACAAGCGGCACTTCGACATGCTCGAGGCGCACGTGCGCCATCACGACAAGCCGTTCATGGCGTCGGTGACCCATCCCTCTCGTGCTCAGGACTCTGTCGACCTTGCCAAGATCGTCTTCGGCGAGGCCTTCGTCGCCGACCATGCGGTGCTGGTCGGCCTGTGCAACGCCAACTCCCCGATGTCGTGGGACCTGGCCATGCTCGGATCCGCCAAGGTGCTCGCCGAGAACAACCAGGCCGCCCTGATCACGCCGTTCATCCTGGCCGGGGCCATGTCGCCAGTCACCGTGGCGGGGACCGCCACGCAGACGCTCGCCGAGGCGCTGGCCGGCATGGCGTTCACCCAGATGGTCCGCCCGGGGGCGCCGGTGATCTTCGGCTCCTTCGCGAGCTCGATCTCGATGCAGAGCGGCGCACCGACCTTCGGCACGCCTGAGCCCGCCCTGGTGCTGTTCACCGTCAAGCAGCTCGCTCGGCGGCTCGGTGTGCCGTTCCGCTCGGGCGGCAACCTCACGGCCTCGAAGATCCCCGACGCTCAGGCCGCCGCCGAGAGCGCCATGAGCTTCCTGCCGGCGGTGCAGGCCGGCGTCAACTTCGTGCTCCACTCGGCCGGATGGCTGGAGGGCGGGTTGGTGATGGGATACGAGAAGTTCGTGCTGGACGCCGACCAGGCAGCGATGATGGGGCGGCTGATGGCGGGGGTGGACATGAGTGACAACGGGCTGGCGATGGATGCCCTGCTCACCAACGGTCCGGGCAACCACTTCTTGGGAACGGCCCACACGATGGAGAACTTCGAGACGGCCTTCTGGACCTCCCGCCAGGCCGATGTCAACAGCTTCGAACAGTGGGAGCTGGAGGGCGCCAGGGACTCGATCGCCCGCGCCCACGCCACCTGGACGAGGCTGCTGCGCGACTACGAACCGCCGCCGCTCGACGAGACGGTGGACCAGCACCTGACCGAGTGGATCGAGCAGCGCAAGGCCTCGTTCCCCGATTCCAACATCTAGCGAGTGACCACATGACCTTCTGGAAGCGACGCCCGACCCTGGACGCCGAGGAACGAGCCGCCATCCGGCGGCTGCTCGAGCATGCCAAGTTCGAGCTGATTCCCCTGAAGAACGTGTTGGATCAGGCGCGCTTCCTGCCGGAGGGGGCGACAGTGTCGGTCACCGCCTCTCCCGTCAAGACCCTCGAGGACACCTGGGACCTGGCCGCCGAGCTCCAACAGCGGGGCTTCGACGTCATCCCCCACCTGTCGGCGCGGATGACCCGGGATCGGTCCCATCTCGAGAAGCTGCTGCGCCGGCTCGACGAGCTCGCCATCTCGCGGATCTTCCTCGTCGGCGGGGACGCCACCGATCCAGGCGCCTTCCCCGACGCACCTTCGGTGCTCGACGCCATGGTCGAGATGGGTCATCACCTCACCGAGATCGGCGTGACCGCCTACCCCGAGGGCCATGCGGCGATCCCCGACGAGGCGCTTCGGGCGGCGCTGCACCACAAGCAACCCCATGCCGCCTACATGACCACCCAGATGTGCTTCGACCCGGACGCCATCGCCGGATTCGTCACCGAGGCGCGAGCCGACGGGATCACCCTGCCCGTGCACCTCGGCCTGCCCGGCGTCGCCGACCGGCTCAAGCTGGTCCAGATCTCGACCCGCATCGGCGTCGGCCAGTCGGTGCGGTTTCTCTCCAAGAACCGCGGTCTCATCAGCAAGTTCCTGAAGCCGGGCGGGTACAGCCCCGACGAGCTGCTCGACCGGATGGGTGCGGCGGTGACCGATGCGCGGGCCGACATCCAGGGTGTGCACATCTACACCTTCAACCAGTGCGAGACCACCGAGCGCTGGCGTCAGGAGTACCTGGCGAGGCTGTGACGAGGTCGGCCCCGTCCGGCCCATCTCACATTCCTGGCACAATGCCCGTTCTGTCCAGACCGACGGAAGGTCGATCATCACCGGTTCCTCCACCACGCGCGCGCCCTTCCGGGCGGGATGGATCGACACGATTCCCTTGGCGATCCCCGGCATCCCGTTCGGGTTCATCCTCGGCCTGGCGATCGCCGAGTCGCCGATCGATGGTGTCATCGGGTGGTTCGGCTCGTGGTTCATCCTCGGGGGAGCCGCCCAGCTGACGATGACCTCGCTGCTCACCGAGGGCGCCACGGAAGTGGCCGCCGTGGCGGCGGGTCTCATCGTCAATGCCCGCCACCTCATGTACTCGATGGCGATGGCCGAGCAGTTCGCCTCGCAGCCGCGCTGGTTCCGTTTCGTCGGACCGTACGGGCTGCTCGATCAGGTCTTCGCGGTCGCCGACCTCAACCGTCATCGGGAGCCCAAGGCCTTCCGGCAGTACTACCTCGGGGCGATGGCGATGATGATCGGTCCCTGGGTCGTGTGGGTGGCGCTCGGCATCCTCGTCGGTGCCCAGGTCCCGCCGGAGTGGAACCTCGGATTCGCCATCCCGGTGCTCTTCGCCGGTCTGATGGTGCTGGGTATTCGCAACCTCGCCGGTCTGGCCGCGGCGACGATCGGCTTCAGCGTCACCGTGGCGCTGAGCTCGCTGCCGAACCGTTCGGGCCTGCTGATCGGGGCGTTCGTGGGCATCGCGGTGGCGGCCTTCCTGCCCAACGGCGACGAGGCGCACCCGTGAGGGGCTTCTGGCCGACGGTGGTCCTGGGCCTCGGGACGTATCTGTCGCGGGCTTCGTTCATCCTGCTGCTGGCGGACCGGACGGTCCCACCGCGCCTGGCGAAGGCCCTGCGCACGGTGGGGCCGGCCGTGCTCGGTTCGCTGGTCGGGGCGATCCTCGTCGGGGACGACGGGCTCGCCGGGCTGGCGCCGTCACCCGAGGTGATCGCGCTGGCAGCCGCGACGGGTGTGGCGTGGTGGACCCGCAACATGACCTGGACCCTGGTGGCCGGCATGGTGGTCGTGTGGGGCTTGGGCGCGGTCTGGGCGTGACGGCCACCCGGGTGCGCCCGGGATCAGCGGAGCAGCGCCAACCCTGACATGACCAGCACCGCGAGCACGCCGGACGTCAGACAGCCGCGCCGGGTGGTGGCGGTGGGCACCCCGGTGGCCGTGCGCCGTCCGCCTCCCGATCCCTGTGAGGGGTGATGGTCGCGCAGGACTTCAGCGGTCCGAGCATCGAGCTCCCGGCGCTCGGCGGCCGCATCCTCGACCTGCACCATGAGCGCGTCCAGCTCCGCCCGTTGGGGCTCGCCCAGCCAGCGGCGGTCGATGCGGTCGAGCTCGGAGCGGGCCTTGGTGGTGTCGAGGAGCAGCAATGCCTCGGAGGCTGCCGCCATGTGCTTCTGGGCGGCAGATTGAAATCGTTCCTGCCGCTTGCGAGCGCCGTCCAGATGGAGGCTGGCGCCGCGCTGGATCTCCTGCGTGAGCAAGGACAGCAGAGGCTCGGTCTCCGGATCGTGGGCCAGCGCCAGCAGGCCCTCGTAATGGTCGGCCCGCGCCATGGACTGGATGCGACCGGCGAGCTGCTCCGCCCGGTCAACGGCATCCGCGCGGGCAGCCTCGATGCGGGCCTCGAGGCGTGGTCGGTCGTCCTCCGGCTCCGCGGCGGCGATCCGCCGGGCGGCGTCGAAGTCGAAGCGCTCGAGGGCCTCCTCGAACTCGCCTGAGAGCGGGGCGTCGGTCATGGCCGAATCGTACCGCTGGTCCAGCGGAAGTCGGCCGGGCCGCGCGGTCCGTCTCCCCTACGATCGTGCCCCATGACGATGCTGGAGCGGTCGGAGCAGCTGGCCGTGCTCGACACGGCCCTCGAGTCGGCCCGCGGCGGTGAGGGCCGGGTCGTGCTCGTGACCGGCGAGGCGGGCATCGGCAAGACGACGTTGATCGACGCGTTCACGCGCGACCGGGAGGAGCGGCTGCTCCGAGGCGCAGCGGACGACCTCCTCACCCCGAGGCCATTCGGGCCGCTCCGGGACATCGCCCGCCAGGCCAGTCCGGCCCTCGAAGCCGCCTTCGGCAGTGGGGCGTCGCGCGACGAGCTGTTCGAGTTGCTGATGGAGGAGATGGAGCGCCGGCCCCTCCCGGTCGTCGTGGTTGTCGAGGACGCTCACTGGGCCGACGACGCCACGATCGACCTCCTCACCCTGCTCGGCAGGCGGGTGAACCGGCTGTCGGTGCTGATGGTGCTCAGCTTCCGCGACCACGAGGTCGCATCGGGCCACCCCCTCCGGACGCTGGTAGGGCACCTCCCGATCGGCGCCGTGGAGCGTTTGCCCCTCGGCCCGCTCTCGGAGGCCTCCCTGGCCGAGTTGGTGCCCGACCAGGATCCGGTCGAGCTGCTGCGATTGACCGGTGGCAACCCGTTCTTCGCCGCGGCGCTCGCCGCCGCCGGTGGCTCGCTGCCCGAATCGGTCGCTGCGTCCCTCCAGGGCCGGGTGAGCCGGGTGAGCGAGGAGAGCAGAGGCCTGTTGCACCTGCTGTCGATCGCCCCGGCCGGCCTGACGCCGTCCGCATTGGACGCGCTCGTCGAGGACTGGGAGGCCGCTGCTGCGGAGCCCGAGCGCCTCGGGCTGGTCGCCTTCGACGGTGCGCGCCTGGCCTACCGTCACGAGCTGGCGCGCCATGCGGTTCGTGACGGGCTGCCGTCGACGACGACGGTGGCGCTCCACCGGTCGGTGCTCGCCGCCCTGGACCCGGCAACGACCGATCCGGCGGTCCTCGTCCACCATGCCGAGGCCGCCGGCGATGTCGATGCGCTGATGGACCACGCCCGGGTGGCGGCAGACGATGCGGTCTCGTCCGGTGCCCATCGCGAAGCCGTCGAGCACCTCCAGCGGTTGCTTCGGTTCGAGGAGCGGCTCACCGAGCGAGTCCGGGCGGCGGTGCAGGAGACGCTCTCGGTGGAGGCGTGGCATGCCAACCGACCCGATGTGGCCCATGGTGCGGCACGAGCGCTCGAGAGCCTGGCCCGGAGCCTC
>JBPEXB010000603.1:0-1819 GCA_052032125.1 Acidimicrobiia bacterium | reverse complement strand
GAGAACACGCGCCGGAACTTCCGCTTCTTGGCCATCGCCTCCAGCTTCGATCCAGGATCGGTCAGCGCCACGAAGTGGCGGCCCGGCTTGCGGACCCGTTCGTCCATCACCGCCCAGAAGTAGCGGAAGAACGACAGCGTCTCGAGCGTGCCGCCCGACTTGGACGACACGAGGAACAGGGTGCGGATCGGGTCGATGCGGGCGTGCACGGCGTCCACAGCACCGGGGTGGGTGCTGTCGAGCACGATCAGCTCGGGATGGCCCTCGGCGTTCCCGAAGGTGGCTTGATAGACCTCAGGAGCGAGCGACGAGCCCCCCATGCCGAGCAGAACGACATGGTCGATGTCCTTGCGCACCTCGTCGGTGAACTCTCGCAACTCGTCGACCATCGACGTCATCTCGGTCGGGAGCGACAGCCACCCCAACCGATCGGTCAGCTCCGGTGTGTCCTCGTCGCCCCACAGCGTCGGATCGTGAGCCCAGATCCGGTGGCCGTACTCGTCCTCTTCCCAGTCGTCGAGGCGGGCGCGCATCGCTCCGTGCACCGTGCCCATCGAGTATGCAGCCGTCGGGATCATCAGGGCCCCTGCTCCTCACGATCACGCCACCGCAGGTGGCGCTTGGTACTTCGTTCCAGCCAGCCTACGAAGCCTGCCCCTCCGGTCCAACCGCCGCCCGCGGAATGCGCAGCTCCGGGCCGTACGGGAAGATCTCGATGCGCTCTCCGTCGAGCAGTCGAGAGCGGACCTCGTTCCAGGTCCGGTGGTCGAAGAGGTCGCCGTGGTGCTGCTCGAACACCGCCATGAGCTCCGGCGAGAGGCCCATGAACCTGGGGAATTCCTCGGGGAAGACATCACCCTCGCCGACGCTGAACCACGGGGTGTCGGACATCTCGTCGAGGGGGTCGTCCGAGTACGGGATGGCCCGGAAGCGGCAGTCGGTGATCCGGCCCAGCTCGTCGTAGTCGTAGAAGACCACCCGGCCGTGACGGGTCACGCCGAAGTTCTTGAGCAGCATGTCGCCCGGGAAGATGTCGGAGGCCATCAGGTCCTTGATGCACCGCCCGTAGGCGACGATGGCCTCCTCGACCTTGTCCTGAGGCTGCTCACGGATGTAGACGTTGAGCGGCGTGACCTTGCGTTCGAGGTAGGCGTGGCTGATGTTGAGCCGATCGCCTTCCACCTCGACCGTCCGGGTGGCCTCGGTGCGCAGCTCCTCGAGGAGCTCGGGGGCGAACCGGCCCGCTCCCAACGAGAGATGCTCGAACTCGTGCGCCTCGACCAGGCGACCCGCCCGGTCGTGCTCGAACACCAACCGGTAGCGCTCCATGATCGCACCCCGCGTGGTGGTCTTGGGCGGCGGAAATCGATCGCGGATGATCTTGAAGACGATGTCGTAGTCGTCCATGTCGAAGACGATCATCACCAGGCCGACGGCGCCCCGCGACTCGGCGAAGTGCTCGGTGGTGGACCGCACGTGGCGGCGCAGATCCCGGTACAGCTCGGTCTTGCCGTGTTTGTTGAACCCCAACGACGTGTACAGCTCGGCCACCCGCTTGCGCGGCATGATCGTCTCGAGGAACGCGACCACCTGCGATGGCTGAGGTGCCTCGACGTGGAAGTAGGCGCGGGTGAACGAGAAGAGGATGCTGACGTCGTCCTCCTCGGTCAGCACCGCGTCGATCTGCAGCTCGCCCTGCGGATTGCGGATCGCCATCACGAAGGGGTGACGACCTCCGTCCGCCAGCGCCAGCCGCCCGATCAGGTACGCGCCCTGACCCCGGAAGAAGGGGACGCTGATCATCTCCATCGCCGCCACG
>JBPEXB010000602.1:0-3263 GCA_052032125.1 Acidimicrobiia bacterium | reverse complement strand
GACGCCGGCGCCCGAGCGGTGGTGACCACGAGCGACCTGCTCGAGAAGGTGGTCGAGGCGGCGGCGGGCGACATGACGATCATCGTCACGGGCGACCAGGCGGTTTCCCGGCCGTGGCGGTCGCTCGAGGAACTGCTGACGGCCGCCTCCTCAGACCGCACGCCGGCCAAGACGCCCTCCGAGCAGCCGGCGACCCTCATCTACACGTCCGGCACCACCGGGCCTCCCAAGGGAGCGCTGCACGCTCACCGCTTCCTCTTCGGGCACCTCCCGGCCTTCGAGCTGTTCTACGAGTTCTTCCCCCAGGTCGGCGATCTGATCTGGACCCCGGCGGACTGGGCCTGGATCGGGGCGCTGATGGACGTCGTCGTGCCTTCGCTGTATCACGGCCGTCCGGTCCTCACGGCCGAGCGTTCACGATTCGACCCGGAGTTCGCCAGTGACCTCATGGCCCGGCATCGAGTGACGTCGGCGTTCCTGCCGCCAACCGCTCTGCGGATGATGCGGGCGGCCGGCGTGCATCGCGACGACCTGGTGCTTCGCGCGATCTTCTCGGGCGGCGAGGCGCTCGGTGAGGAGACGTTGCGCTGGGCAGAGGAGTCGCTCGGCACCCGCATCAACGAGGGGTACGGCCAGACCGAAGCCAACCTGGTGGTGGGCAATTGCGGATCGGTGTGGCCCGTCCGCCCTGGGTCGATGGGGCGGCCGGTCCCCGGTCACGACGTCGCCGTCCTCGACGGGGAGGGGGCGCCGGCCGTCGGAGTCGAGGGCGAGGTGGCCGTCCGGACCCCGGATCCGGTGTCGATGCTCCAGTACTGGAACCAGCCGCAGGCGACGGAGGAGAAGTACGACGGTCCGTGGCTCCTGACCGGTGACCTGGCCGTGCAGGACGAGGACGGCTATCTGTGGTTCCGCTCTCGCAAGGACGACGTGATCCTGTCGGGTGGCTACCGCATCGGGCCTGGGGAGATCGAGGAGAGCCTGCTCGGGCACCCGGCGGTGGGGCTGGCCGCGGCGGTCGGTGTCCCAGACGACCTCCGGGGCGAGGTCGTCAAGGCCTTCGTCGTGCTCAATGACGGTTATCGGGCCGGTGATGACCTCGCGGTGGAGCTGCAGGACCATGTCCGCACGAGGCTGGCTGCGCACGAGGTGCCGCGGTCCATCGAATTCCGCGCCACGCTTCCCACCACCACGACGGGCAAGATCATGCGCCGCGCCCTGCGCGAGGGATCCTGAAGTCCGCTCAATCGGGCGCCACCTTGTGCCGATAGAGAAGCTGCCACAACCAGGGAGTTTCTCTCGTGCGTCGTTACCTACCGCTCCTCCTCGTGCTCGCGCTCGTCTCGACTGCGTGCAAGGTGCGCTTCGACACAGCCTTGACGATCAACGCGGACGAGTCGGGCCGCTTCGCCATCGAGATGGGGTTCGACGAAGAATTCCGCGCCCTGTCCGAGGAGTCGGGAGGCGGGGAGTTCGGCGACCTCACCAGTGGCATGGAAGACGTGCCGGCCAACTGGGGCGTCGAGGAGTTCACCGACGGCGAGTTCGAGGGTATTCGGATCTTCGTCGACTTCGACAACCTGGCGCAGCTGAATGCCAGCCTCGACGAGCTGGCGGCGGCCAGTGACGATCCGGCGGCCAGCGGTGACATGTTCGGCGACCTGCAGGTCTCTCGCGACGGCGATGCCTTCTCATTCCGCACCGATCCGCTCACGCTCGGCGACGACCTGGGTGCCGAGTCGGGCTTCGAGGGTCTCGACATGTCGGCGATGCTCGATCAGTTCTTCCAGATCCGGCTGAAGGTCACATTGCCGGGTACGCCCGGCGACCACAACGCCGACCTGGTCGAGGGCAACACCTTCATCTGGAACATCGGTGTCGCCGACGAGGGCTCGTCGTTCTTCGCCAACAGCAGCGGCGGCGGCTCGGGCCTCAATCCGGCCTTCATCGCCGTGGCGGTCCTCCTTCTCGCCATCGCCGCCTGGCTGGTGCTCGCCCGCCGCAATGCCGGGGGCGGGGGCAACGGTGGTGGCCTCACGACCGGCGTGGGTGATCCCGTGGATCCCGTCGACGGCGATCCGTTCGGCGCCGAGGTTCCGGAGAGCGTCTGAGTGCGATCCGCCGCGGGACCCGAGTCCCGCGGCGGATACTCACGTTGGTCAGCGGACCTTGAACACCTCGGCGAGGCCGGGGATCAGGGCGTTCTGGGTGGCGTAGAGCCCGCCCTTCCCGTGTGTGATGGCGGTCAGGATCGGGATCCCGTCGGCCACCACCCGGCAGTTGCCGGACGGCACATGGCAGGCGTTGATGGTTCCGCCAGACCCGGTCTGGAGGAATTCGACCGACGCCCAGCTGTCCTCGTCGAGCTCGGCGACGAGCAGTCGGCTGCCAACCCATTCGAGGTCGATGATCGACGTGAAGCCGCTCAGCACCTCGACGCAGTCGGCGCTCGGGCAGGTGGCGGACCGTGCCCACGGCGCCACCTTCCAGACCCGGGACGAGTCGGTCGGGGCCGGGAAGCCCGTCAATTCACCGACGTAGTAGTAGCCGTCGGGACCGATGGCCACACTGGTCGGGACCGACTGCGCCGGGATGGCGTCGGGCAGGTCGCATGCGAACTCGAAGCCCGGCAGCGGATCGGGGCACTGCGCCAGCGCCTTGATGTTGGCCGTGGAGACGAGCTGGTCGGGGAAGACCGCCACCACACCGACGCCGCCCTTGCGGTCGACGTGCAGCAGGGTGTTGCCACCCGAGTCGACGACCAGCGCTCCGCCCTTGCCGAGCGACGCGACGTCGAAGGGATTCGAGTCCACTCCGGCCCCGTCGGGGTCGTTGGCGTTCTCGAAGGCGAACAGGTTGGCCACCAGGTGGCTGGCCCCGCGCCGGATCAGGTGCACGCCCTGGCCGGAGTCGGTCGTCGGGTCCAGGCCGCCGGTCACTGCCCACGCTCCGTCGTTGCCGATGGCGCTCACCCCTGCCGCTCCTGGCAGCACGAGCGTGTCGATGACGACGTCGTTGCGAACGGTGTGGATGCCGGCCCCGGCGTCGGCAACCAAGATGTCGCCGTTCGGCTTCGTGTCCAGGCCAAACAGGGGCCCGCCGAATCCCCCGACCGCACCCGCCATCGCCGGGACGGCGAGCAGGGCGAGCACGGCGACCAGGATCGCAGCGCGCCGCATACGTCGTGACATGTGGAGACCTCCCAGTCTCAGTAGATGCGTCGAAACCTACGCCGATCGCGCGCAGCGTGGGGGTCTGGAGCA
>JBPEXB010000601.1:0-1927 GCA_052032125.1 Acidimicrobiia bacterium | reverse complement strand
GGGTCGACGAGTTCGACCTCCCTCGCCCAGGGCTGCTCGACGACGTCGATCCCGAACTCGTCGGCCACGGCGTCGACGTCGTCGACCCAGAGGTAGACGAGGGTGCCCGGTGTCGCATCGCCCTCGTGCTCCGACAGGTGGAGGTGGACGGTGCCGCGCTCGAGGAAGACGTAGAGCGGGAAGTCGGGCCCGAACCGGTGCTCGCCCACGACCTCGAAGCCGAGCCGTCGGTACCACTCCGCGGTCTGCAGCGCATCGGCGGCGCGGAGGATCGGGATGATCTCCTCGGACACACCCGCAGCTTGCCGGATCCGTTCGATCGGCGTCGGCTGACCGTTCCGCCGACGGCCGCAGCGGGCTGGGCGTCGCCGGTCCCGACGGTCTGTCAGAATCTCTGGCCATGCAGCCGACATGGGGCGAGTCCGCCGAGCAGTACCGCGAGAAGATCCAGGCGTTCCTCGCCGAGAAGCTGCCGTCGAACTGGAAGGGCATCGGCGCCCTCCCGCACGACGAGGTCCTCCCGTGGACGGAGGAGTGGCGTCAGACCTTGGCCGACAACGACCTCCTCGCCACTTCGTGGCCCCAGGAGTACGGCGGCCCGGGCCTCACCGAGGAGGAGCAGGTCATCCTGTCCGAGGAGTTCGCCAAGGCCGGCGTCCCCACCGGTGGGATGAACGACGTCTTCTCCATCCAGATGGTCGGCAACACGATCCTGCAGTGGGGAACCGAGGAGCAGAAGGAGTACTTCATCCCGCGCATCCTCAGCGGCGAGCACAAGTGGTGCCAGGGCTACTCCGAGCCCAACGCCGGCTCCGACCTCGGCAACGTCGGCTGTCGTGCGGTGCTCGACGGCGACGAGTGGGTCATCAACGGCCAGAAGATCTGGACCTCGGCCGGTCACCTCGCCAACTGGATCTTCGTGGTCGCCCGCTCCGACCCCGACCAGCCGAAGCACAAGGGCATCACGTTCCTCCTCGTGCCGATGGACCAGCCCGGCGTCGAGGTCCGCCCGATCGAGATGATGACCGGCGACTCCGAGTTCAACGAGGTGTTCTTCTCCGACGCCCGTTGCCCGAAGGAGAACGTGGTCGGTGGCGTGAACAACGGCTGGGCCGTGGCCATGACCCTGCTCGGCTACGAGCGTGGCGAGGCTGCCGCGACCTTCCCGGTCATGTTCCGCATCGAGTACGACCGGCTCGAGCAGCTCGCCCGCGAGCGGGGCAAGGACCAGGACCCGGTCATCCGCCAGCGGTTGGCGCAGGCCTACTCGGCCGTCGAGATCATGCGCTACAGCGGCCTGCGCACGCTCACCGCCTACCTCAATGGTGGCTCGCCCGGTCCCGAGGCCGGCATGTTCAAGCTCTTCTGGTCGCACTACCACCAGACGGTCACCGAGCTCGCGCTCGACCTGTTCGGTCCCGACGCCACCGTCCCGTCCGGCCGTGCGCCCGCCAGCAGCTTCCAGACCGACGACCCGGGCGCCCCGAACGACTCGGCCTCGTGGGTCGGCACGTTCATGAACGCCCGGGCCGGCACGATCTACGCCGGGTCGAGCCAGATCCAGCGCAACATCATCGGCGAGATGGTGCTCGGCCTCCCCAAGGAGCCCCGAGCCGTCGAACCGGGGACCACATGGCGGGACGAGCAAGCCCGCTGATACCCAGGGGAGCGGCGTCGGTGGCGGCAGCGGTCGTCGCCCGCCCCGCCCTCTGGCGTCCGGCCCTCCGGCAGTTGCGCGTGCTCGCACCCGACCGGTGGTGGTCGCGCCGGCCGTTCCTGCCGTTGCCCGACCGCGAGTGGATGGGCTTCCGGATGACCACGGCGTACGGCTCGCCCGACGCCCCGCTGGTCGTCGACGACGTCGTCACCTGGCTCCGGTGGAGCAAATCCGTGGGATCGCCAGCGGGGACACGGGGTTAGGTTCCGC
>JBPEXB010000600.1:0-2338 GCA_052032125.1 Acidimicrobiia bacterium | reverse complement strand
CGGCGCTGGTGGTCGTCGACGTGCAGAACGACTTCGCCGACCCCGACGGCGGCTTGTCGGTCGCCGACGGTGCCGCAGTCGTGCCGGTGATCAACGATCACATCGAACGAGCGCTGGCGGCGGGAGCGCACGTCGCCTACACCGCCGACTGGCATCCCGAGACCACGCCCCACTTCGCCAAGGACGGCGGCATCTGGCCGGTCCATTGCGTGGAAGACACGTGGGGGGCGGAGTTCCATCCCGAGCTGCGGGTGGAGGGGCCGGTCGTCAAGAAGGGCACGAATGGCGAGGATGGCTACTCCGGGTTCTCGATGCGGGACCCCGAGACCGGTGAGACGACTTCGACCGAGCTGGCGGAGATCCTCCGTGGTTGGGGTGTCACGAAGCTGGTGGTCACCGGTCTCGCCACGGACTACTGCGTGAAGGCGACCGCCCTCGACGGCATCGCCGAAGGCTTCGACGTGAGCGTGCTCCAGGATGCCATCCGGTCGGTGGACCTCGAGCCTGGCGACGGCAAGGCGGCGCTCGCCGAGATCGAGGCGACGGGCGGGACTCTCGTTTAGTCCACGGCGACGGGTCGGACCGGGGGCGGGGTGTTGCGGCTCCTCGTGACCCGAACCTCCCCGTCGATCGCCACCACCGCCACCGCCAGCGTGTCGCCCATCGACAGGGCCGACAGAGCATCGTCGGCCTGAGATCCGACGGGAGCGTCGACGACCACCAGATCAGCGGCTCGACCGGCCGCCACGATCCCGGTGTCCAAGCCGTGCAGCGCCGCCACGTTCCCCGAGGCCGCCGCCACCGCTTGCTCGGGGGCGACTCCGCCGAGCGACGAGAGCCAAGCCAGGACGCGCAGGATGCCGAGGGGCTGCACGCCGGAGCCGGCGGGGGAGTCGGTGCCGACCACCAGGCGGTCGAGGTCCCCCCGCTCCACCAGCATCGCGGCGATGTCGGCGGCTGCCTTGACGTTGCCGTTGTGCACGATCTCCACCCGGGCGTCGGTTCCGTCCAGGATGCGCCTCACGTCGTCGAGCGGCAGGGCCGTCGGCCCGCCATTGGTGTGGCCGGCCACGTCGGGCCGCACCGCCACCACGAACTCGCCGTCGATGGCGCCGCTACCTGGAATGGAGGCCCCGCCGGTGTGGACCATGACACGCATGCCGTTGGCCTGGGCCCAGCCGGTCATCTGGGCGGCGGTAGCGGGGTCCTTCACCCCCGAGATGCCGATCTCCGCCACCAGTCGCACGCCCTCGGCGGCCAGGTCCTCGAAATCCTGCTCGGTGAGGCCGGGCTCGAGGAGGACCGCTCCGGCGTGGACCTTCACCCCCGCCGGACGCAGGTTGTCGAAGGACTTGTGGGCCAGGATCGCCAGCGCCTTGACGCCTGCCGGGTCCTTGGGGCGTCCCGGCGTGTGCGGCTCGCCGGCTGAGATCATCGTCGTCACCCCGCCGTGGAGGTAGGACTCGATGAAGTCGACCTGTCGCTGCCGCGGTGTGTAGTCGCCGATCACCGGATGCACGTGGTTGTCGCACAGGCCGGGGATGACGGTGGCCCCAGCCGCGTCGATCGTCGTCCTGATGCCCTCGGCGGGGGCATCCGCCTCCCAGCCCACGAAGGTGATGGATCCTTCTCGGCACACGATCGTGTCGCCGTCGGCGATCGGTGCATCGACGTCGCCGGTGACGATGGTCCCGGCGTTGCGGACGACGAGGTCGCTCACCTGAGACCGTCCTCGCCGATGATGTCGTCGACCTCCAGCCCCCCTACTCGCGGCAGGGGCCTGCCGCCGTCGGTGACCGCCACGGCGATGACCAGTTCGTCGGCAGCCGGGGCGTCGACGATCCGCAACTCGATGGCATCGAAATGGCTCCGCACGAACGCCGCATCCTTGTGGTGGAGTGGGACGTCCAGCGGCGTGCCGGGCCCGCCTCGCTTCTTGGCAGACGGGATGATCGACTTGCCGCCGCCGCACGCCTCACGCAGCCCGGCGCCGAACGCCGGGTGGAGCATGGCCGCCACGTGCTCCAGTTCACCCGCCATCCCGGCGATGCCGCCCTTGCCGTAGGAGTGGACCGAGCGGCCCTCCAGCACGGCAACGGCCTCGCGGGCCAGCGTGCCGGAGAGCTCGGCGCTGAAGTCGATCAGCTCGGCGAGGTCCTCCCGGTACTCCCCGGCCGCCGGATTGGTGAGCACTGCGGCGGTCACCACCCTGGTGAGGGCCGGCTCGACCGGGTGGCCGGCCTCGGAGCGGATCCGCTCGACGGTCGTCACCACCTTGCGAATGTGCATCTCGACCTCCCGATCTCGCCGCGACATCGTATTGGCTCGCGGTCGGGCG
>JBPEXB010000060.1:0-2322 GCA_052032125.1 Acidimicrobiia bacterium | reverse complement strand
AAGTCGACGATGCTGCGGCTCTGCAACCGGCTCGAGGTGCCGACGCAGGGCTGCATCCGGTTCCGGGGCGACGATCTGGCCGCCGAGGACCCGCTGCAGCTCCGGCGTCGGGTCGGCATGGTGTTCCAGCGACCGACCGTCTTCCCGGGGTCCGTACGCGACAACCTGCTCGTCGCCCGGCCCGAGGCCTCCGGCGTCGAGTGCGAGGAGGTGTTGGAGCGGGCGCACGTGGACCGATCCCTCCTCGACCGCGAGGCCGACGCGCTCTCGGGTGGCGAGGCCCAACGCGTGTGCCTGGCGCGCACCCTCATCACCGGACCCGAGGTGTTGCTCATGGACGAGCCGACTTCGGCGCTCGATCCCGCGTCCACGCGGAGCCTCGAGGAACTGGGTGCCGACCTCGCCCGGGACGGGATGCCGATCGTCTGGGTCACCCACGACCTCGAACAGGCCGACCGCATCGCCGACGAACGGATCGTGCTGACCGGCGGCAGGATCGCCGACGAACACGAGTCCGCCCACTACCTGGCCGGCGAGGACGCCGACCACGAGCACGACGAGCCCGGGGAGCGTGACCGTGGCCGAGGGTGACGTCGGCTGGTGGGGGCTGGCGGCGTCGTTGGTCCTGATCGCCATCACGCTCGGGATCTCGCTCTGGCGCCGTCTGGGCCTGGAGCGCGACATCGTGGTCGCGGTGATCCGGGCCGCCGCCCAGTTGCTGGCGGTCGGCTACGCCCTGAGCTTCGTGATCGATCCGGAACAGCCGCGCGACAACGTCGCGCTCGCGTGGGGGTGGTTGGTGTTCATGGTGGTGTTCGCGGCATGGACCGTCTCTCGACGGGCGCCCGAAGTGCCGGGCGTGTTCCTGCTCGCGCTGCGGGCGTTGACCGCCTCGACCGTGGTGACGGTCGCCGTGATCTTCGGCCTCGGGATCTTCCCGGCCGAGACGCGGACGATCATCCCGATCGGTGGGATGATGATCGGCAACGCCATGTCGTCGACGGTGGTCGCCGGCCGGCGGATCATGGCGGAGTTCTCCGAGAAGCGGCCCGACGTCGAGGCACGTCTCGCCCTCGGCCAGGGCTGGCAGGAGGCGTCCCGCCCGTCGCTGCGCTCGGCCCTCCGCACCGGCATGACGAGCCAGATCGAGACCACCAAGGCCGTCGGACTCGTGTTCCTGCCCGGCGCCATGACCGGTCTGATCCTCGCCGGCGTCGAGCCCGTCGATGCCGTCCTGGTGCAGGCCGCGATCATGTTCCTGATCCTGGGCGCCGTGTCGATCAACGTCGTGGTGATCGGCACCGGGGTCACCCATCGCCTGTTCACCGACGACCACCGTCTGGTCCGGATCGCACGGCCCCGCGAATCGTGACCCGGAATTCACCTGCCGTCCGAGCGCTGGCAGTGGCGGTGTCACTTCCGCTCCCTACGGTCGGCCACATGACCCTCTCACGACGTGAACTCCTCCGGAACAGTGCGCTCACCGGCGCCGGCCTCGCCATCGGCGGGGCGTTCTCCGGCCTCGCCCTCGGCGGAACGGCAGCGGCCGGCACGGGCGGCTACGGCGGCCTGAAGCCCGACCCCTTCGGGATCCTCGAGCTCCCCAAGGGCTTCAAGTACCGCATCCTCCAGAAGGGCGGCGACGGCTACGAGACCGACTTCACCACCTACGACGACGGTCAGAAGTTGGCCGGCGACGCCGACGGTGCAGCGTCGTTCGCGATCGGTGGCAACCGCACCGTCGTCGTCACCAACCACGAGCTGAGCGGCGGCAGCGACGCCGCCGAGCGCGTGCCCACGACCCATGCCGGTGCGCCCGTGCCCACCTACAACCCCGCCGCACCCGGTGGCACGTCGAACATCGTCATGGATCGGAAGAACCGGGTGACGAGCATCTACCCGAGCATCGCCGGCACCTACAACAACTGCGCCGGCGGCCCGACGCCCTGGGGCACCTGGCTGACCTGCGAGGAGACCACCACGACGCTGAACGGCATCCCGCACGGCTACATCTTCGAGGTCGACCCGGAGGGCACCAAGACCGTCGCCACGCCGTACAAGGCGATGGGACGTTTCGCTCACGAGGCCGTCGCCATCGACCCCCGCGACTCGGTCGCCTACATGACCGAGGACCACAACAGCGGCCTGATCTACCGCTTCGTCCCGAACAACACGTCGCAGACCTACGGCTCGCTGGGCAACGGCGGCACCGTGACCGCCATGAAGGTCGACGGACTGGCCTTCCTCGGTGAGGTCAAGACCGTGGGCACGACCCTCGACGTCACCTGGACCGCCGTGCCCGGTGGCAACCCCGACGTGCCC
>JBPEXB010000006.1:0-2203 GCA_052032125.1 Acidimicrobiia bacterium | reverse complement strand
GCTCAGGCTCTGGCCGCCACCACACGATCGACAAGAAATTGGCCCATCTTCTCGATGATCGCTCTGGCCTCGTTGGCGGGGAGGATGGCGATGGCGTCGTGGGCGACCTGCATGCGGCGGGTGCACTCGTCGAGGGTGCGGTCGACGTAGCCGCCGTCCCGCACCAGATGGATGACCTCTTCGACGGTCTCGTTGGAGAAGGGGATGCCGCCGCCGAGGAGCTCGCGGATGCGATCGCCCTCCGGCCCGGCCAGGGCGTGGAGGACGGGGAGGGTGTAGACGCCCTGGTGGATGTCGCTCCCGGCCGGCTTGCCGAGCTCGGCTTCGGTGGCGACGAGATCGAGGGCGTCGTCGGTGATCTGGAAGACCATGCCCAGCTCCCAGGTGGCCACCGACACCGCCTCGACGTGTTCCGGCGGGGCGTCGCTGGCCATCGCGCCGAGTCGGGCCGAGGTACGGATGAGGCTGGCGGTCTTTCCGCCGATCACCCGGTAGTGGTCGTCGGCCGAGTGCGTGAGGTCGTTGGTGAGCTGCAGCTCGAGCGTTTGGCCCTCGACCAGCTCCGCGTAGGTGCGAGCCAGCAGCTTGACGGCCTCCTGCCCGAGCGTCTCGGCGGCCACTTCGGACGCCCTGGCCATGAGGAAGTCGCCGGCCAGGATGGCGATCGTGTTGGACCAGTTGGCGTTCACCGAGCTGGCGCCCCTGCGGGTCTCGGCCTCGTCGATCACGTCGTCGTGGTAGAGCGAGCCGATGTGGATGAGCTCGACGGCGGCACCGGCGTCGATGGCCCGGTGGTCGATGGTGGGGCCGAACTCTGCGGCGAGCTGGGCGAGGAGCGGTCGGAAGCGCTTGCCGCCTGCGTGCAGCAGGTGCTGGGCGACCTTGGTGAGGAACGGGTCCTCGGAGGTGGACACCTCGAAGAGCCGGTGCTCGACGTCCTCGACCCGCTGCCAGACGGCGGGGATCGTGATCAGATCCTTCAGTGCGGGCGCTTCCATTCCGAAACCTGCATCGTGGGCCGAGCCGCATGGTAGTGACCTTGAGGACTCCGGAATTCGTCCGACGGTGACTGCACCGGAACCCACGCCGCCCGCGAGGAGAGGGAAGACTCGATGATGGCCGACGTCCGCTCTGTGGCGCACCAGGCGGCGCGCGGCGCCGATGGGTCCGACTGGCTACATGGGGGCCACGGTTATACTTCGCTCGGCGCCACCGGATCTTCGTTGCCGGAAGCGCCACGCCTGTCTGGGTGGCGATGCGACGGTCATCCGGATGCGCATCGTCTCGATTGGAGGTACGCGGGCTGTGTTTGAACGCTTCACAGACCGGGCCCGCCGTGTGGTCGTCCTGGCCCAGGAAGAAGCCCGGCTCCTCAACCACAACTACATCGGGACCGAGCACATCCTCCTCGGTCTCATCCACGAAGGCGAGGGTGTTGCGGCGCGCGGCCTCGAGAGCCTCGGCATCAGCCTCGACTCCGTACGCAGCCAGGTCGTCGAGATCATCGGCCAGGGCCAGCAATCGCCCTCCGGCCACATCCCGTTCACGCCGAGGGCCAAGAAGGTCCTCGAGCTGAGCCTCCGCGAGGCCCTCCAGCTGGGCCACAACTACATCGGGACCGAGCACATCCTCCTCGGCCTGATCCGCGAGGGCGAGGGCGTCGCCGCCCAGGTGCTGCAGAAGCTGGGCGCCGACCTGCCCAAGGTCCGCCAGACCGTCATCCAGCTGCTGTCCGGCGTGTCCGGCGAAGAGCCGGCCCAGTCGGGTGGCGGCAGCCAGTCGTCCCGCGAGTCGGCGCCGTCCGGCTCCACCGTGCTCGACCAATTCGGTCGCAACCTCACCCAGATGGCCCGCGACCATCAGCTCGACCCGGTCATCGGGCGGGCGACCGAGATCGAGCGGGTCATGCAGATCCTCTCCCGGCGCTCGAAGAACAACCCGGTTCTGATCGGGGAGCCCGGCGTGGGCAAGACCGCCATCGTCGAGGGACTGGCGCAGAAGATCGTGTCGGGTGACATCCCCGAGACGCTCAACTCCAAGCAGCTCTACACCCTCGACCTCGGGGCCCTGGTGGCCGGCTCGCGCTACCGCGGCGACTTCGAGGAGCGCCTCAAGAAGGTCCTGAAGGAGATCAAGACCAGGGGCGACATCATCCTGTTCATCGACGAGCTCCACACCCTGGTGGGCGCCGGTGCCGCCGAGG
>JBPEXB010000599.1:0-2310 GCA_052032125.1 Acidimicrobiia bacterium | reverse complement strand
GCGGTCTCTGCTCGCCAGATAGGCGGCCGCAGCCTGATAGCCGCGCTCGAACATCCGGTGGGCGTCCTTGGTGCTGATGTCGAAGTCGAGCGGATCACGATCCATCTCCACGACGATCTGGTCGACCGACGAGAAGCGACCTCGCGGCAGCGTCTCTCGGGCCGACATACCCGTCGTCATGACCGCGCCGACGAGCGTGGCCGGGCCGCGGATCGTGTTGTGGCGGTGGCGGCCGTCGCGATCGGACGGCCGGAATCCGAAGATGGGGGTGTCGTCGCGCTGACGGACCAGCTCGACGGGGAACTTGCTGCCCAACGCGCCGTCGGCCAGCAGGCTGCGATGGTGGGTGCGACCGTCGATCACCTCGACCGGCTGGAAGATGAACGGGACCGCTGAGGAGATCCGGGCGGCGCGAGCGACGGAGAAGCGCTCCGGTTGGATGCCGTAGTCCTCGAGGCCCTCGGGGAGGATCACACCCCGCTCGTGGGTGAGGTCGACGGCCACCATGCGCAGGCTCCCCGGCTCGAGGTCACCGAACACCCGCACACCCTTGAGGGCGAGCAACCGGCCCCACTCGACCTCCAACCGGTCGCCGGCGTACAGCCCGCCTCGGCGCAGGAACGCCAGGTGTTTTCCGATCATCGGGACCCGGAGCTCCGGACCGCCGTCGAGCAACGACGGCCAGTCCACGTTCGACACCTCCCGACGCAGATCGTCACCGTCGTATCCGGCGGCCACCAGCGACGCGACCAGCGCCCCTGCCGAGGTCCCGGCGACGCTGGTGAGCCGGTAGCCGTGGTCCATGACGGCGGCGGCGGCTCCGGCCAGGCCGATACCGCGGATGCCGCCGCCCTCGAACACGCCATAGGCGTCCTGCGTCATGACTCGCGCAACCCTGGCGGGGACGGCGTGATTCCCTGCATGTCTATGAATCGACACGTCGCCGGGGCGGCTGAACGAGTACCCCGAAACGCCAGAGAGGGGAGCGGCCTTAGCGGCCGCTCCCCTCGGCTGGAGGAGAGGTACCGAGCTCGTGGGCTCGATACTCGATGGGCGGAAGAACCGCCGATCGGTCTTAGTTGGCGGGCGGCAGGATCACGGCGTCGATCACGTGGATGATGCCGTTGGAGGCCTCGATGTCGGTGATGGTCACCGCAGCGTTGCCGTTCAGGTAGACGATGCCGTCCTCGATGGTGATGACGATGTCCGAGCCCTGCACCGTGGTGGCGGCGTCGAGCGTGACGACGTCGTCGGCCATGACCGCACCCGACACGACGTGGTACAGGAGCACGTCGGTCAGCGCCGGGATGTCGGCCAGCAGGCCCTCGACGGTGCCCTCGGGCAGCGCCGCGAACGCCTCATCGGTGGGAGCGAAGACCGTGAACGGGCCCTCACCCTGCAGGGTCTCGACCAGGCCGGCGGCGTCGAGCGCCGTGGCGAGGGTCGTGAACGTGCCGGCGGCGGTGGCCACGTCGATGATCGTGCCGGGGCCGGTCGCCTCGGGCACCGGCGGCAGGATGACGGTGTCGATCACGTGGATCACGCCATTCGACGCCATGATGTCGGTGGTCACGACCTGCGCCGAGCCGTTCAGGAAGACGTTGCCGTCCTGGACGCTGATGGCGACATCGGAGCCCTGGACCGTGGTGGCGGACTCGAGGCCCACGACGTCCTCAGCGAGCACCTGGCCGGAGACGACGTGGTACAGGAGCACGTCGGTCAGCGCCGGGATGTCGGCGAGCAGGCCCTCGACGGTGCCCTCGGGCAGCGCCGCGAACGCCTCATCGGTGGGAGCGAAGACCGTGAACGGGCCCTCACCCTGCAGGGTCTCGACCAGGCCGGCGGCCTCGAGAGCCGTGGCGAGGGTCGTGAAGTTGCCTGCGCCGACGGCGACGTCGACGATGGTGCCAGGCTCGTCCATCATTTCCTCGGTCGTGGCCGTCGTCTCGGCGACGGTGGTGGCGGTGGTCGCCTCGGTGGCGGCCGTGGTGGTCTCAGCGGCGTCGTCGCCGGAGCCACAGGCAGCGGCCACCAGCGCGAAGATCGCCAGTACCGCAAGAAGCCGGTAGCGAAGAGTCATTGGGTAAGTCCTTTCGGGTGCTCTCTGGCTTTGTGTGGGATCTACGTCGCGATGTGCGCCACCGGATGACCCGAGTTCGGAGTGGGATCGCCTGCCCAGCGGGAAACGCCTGGTCAGAGGGGTGCGGTGGCCGTCAGGAAGCGGCGAGAATCTCGCGAACGCCCTGGCGAATCGGCTCGTGATCGGCCCCGAACGGCGCGGCCGCCGACCAGTCGTAGGCGAAGACCGGG
>JBPEXB010000598.1:0-8052 GCA_052032125.1 Acidimicrobiia bacterium | reverse complement strand
AGTACCCAGTACGGCTACCGCCTTCGGCGGTGGGGGTGCCTCGGGGAAGCACAATCGTGTTGCACCGCTACCGTCCTCGATCGTGAACCCTCCCCTGCTTGCCGTCGCCGAGTCTGGATCGGCCGCCCTCCAACGCTTCGACGTGCCCGGCTCGCTGTGGGTCGCCTTCCTGGCCGGCGTTGCGATCTTGCTCCTGCTCGACCTCTTCGTTCTCCACAGGGAGGCCCACGAGATCTCGATGCGAGAGGCGTCGATCACCTCGACCGCCTGGATCGCCCTCGGGGTGGCCTTCACCGGCGTCGTCTGGTGGCTGCTCGGCACCGAGGCGGCCGGGCAGTACATCACGGGCTACGTGATCGAGAAGTCGCTGTCGGTCGACAACGTCTTCGTGTGGGCGGTGGTGTTCAGCTACTTCGCCGTGCCGAACAAGTACCAGCATCGAGTCCTGTTCTGGGGCATCTTCGGCGCGCTGGTCCTGCGAGCGATCTTCATCTTCGCCGGCGTGGCGCTGCTGGAGCGACTCGACTGGCTGCTGTTCGTCTTCGGCGGCCTCCTGCTCTACACCGCCTGGCGGGTGTGGTCGCACGCCGGGGAGGAGATCCACCCGGAGCGGAACCCGGTCCTCAAGGTCGTCCGACGGTTCGTGGCGGTCACCTCGGAGTTCGACGGCCAGAAGCTGTTCACGAGGGAGAACGGCCGCCGGCTGGCCACTCCTCTGTTCGTGGTCCTGGTGGTCGTGGAGGCGACCGACGTGGTGTTCGCGGTCGACTCGGTGCCGGCCATCCTGGCGGTGAGCAGGGATCCGTTCATCGTCTTCAGCTCGAACGCCCTCGCCATCCTCGGGCTTCGTGCGCTGTATTTCCTGCTGGCGGGGGCTCGTGACCGGCTGGTCTACCTCAGCCAGGGCCTGGGCGTCATCCTGGCCTACGTCGGGTTCAAGATGATCTTCTCCAACTGGTACCACATCAATTCGTTCGTCTCGCTGGGGATCATCGCCGTGATCCTCACCGTCACCGTCGTGCTGTCGCTGAGGGCGAACCGAGACGCGGGAGCGACGCTGTGAGCGGCCACACGGTGGTGGTGGGCACCGACGGATCGGTCAATGCGGCGCGAGCGGTGCAGGTCGCGGCTCGGCTGGCAGGTGACGACGGCCGGTTGGTGCTCGTCCACGTCTTCGAGCCACTTGCGCACCTGAGCGAGATGGGGTCCGGCAGCGACTTTGCATCGCTCGAAGAGGAGGCTGCCACCAGCCTCGACGGCGAGTGGTCGGAGCCCGCCCGTGAGGAAGGTGTGGACCCGGACACCCGGATCGTGCACGGCTCGCCCGCCGAGGCGTTGCTCGACGTCGCCGACGCCGAATCAGCCGACTTCCTCGTCATCGGGGCTCGCGGGCTGGGACGGCTCAAGTCGCTGATGCTGGGCAGCGTCTCATCGAAGGTGGTGCAGACGAGCACCCGACCCGTGGTGGTCGTCCCGTCCGTCGACTGACGAGGGGACCGGTCCTATGCGGGCCAGAGCCAGGCGGCTCCGCGGACACCGCTGCTGTCGCCATGCTGGTTGGGCACCAGCGGGGTGTGGACGGCGTCTGAGAAGACCCACCGCCCCCACCGCCGGGGCACCTCCTCATAGAGCGCGGTGATGTTCGACATGCCTCCGCCCAGCACGATGACGTCGGGATCCACGATGTTGATCACCCCGGCGAGGGCTCTGGCCAGGCGATCGACGTAGCGCTCGAGCAGGTCGGTGGCGGCCGGCTCAGTCGACTCCACGATCTCCTCGGCCGGCCGCTCCTCGCCCGTCGTCGACGCGTAGTCGGACTCGAACGCCGGTCCCGACAGGAACACCTCGACGCAATCAGACCGACCGCAATAGCACGGCCGCCCCTCATGCTCGCCGGACAACGGGTTGTGGCCCCACTCGCCGGCGACTGCGTTGGGTCCCACGAGCACCTGCCGGTCGACCACCAGCCCGCCGCCCACGCCGGTACCCAAGATCACACCGAACACGGTCCGATGACCCGCTCCCGCGCCGTCCACGGCCTCGGACAACGCGAAGCAGTTGGCGTCGTTGGCGAGCCGGACCGGCCGGTCGAGGGCGGCCGTCAGGTCGCGGTCGAGGGGCTGCCCGTTGAGCACGACCGAGTTGGCGTTGCGCATCAGACCGGTGCTCGGCGAGAGCGACCCCGGAGTCCCGATGCCCACCGAGCCGGTGTCGCCCACGTCCGACTCGAGGTCGGCGATCAGCGACGCGACGGCGTCGACGGTGCCCTGATAGTCGCCGGCGGGAGTCGCAACCCGCTTCCGGACCAGTTCCTCGCCCTCCGGGGTCAGCGCCACCGCCTCGATCTTGGTGCCGCCGAGGTCAACGCCGATCCGCATGAGCGGCAGGGTACCGAGTGGTTGGGTCGCCTCAGGAGGCGTCGGTCGTGTCGACCTCGAGCGTCGCCGCCTCGAAGGCGTCGGTGAACGATTCGGTGGGCACCACGACGAAGGCGCCCGAGTCCGTGATGTAGTTGCGGAAGCCCGGCTGCACGCGGTTGATGCTCGCCAGATTGATGTCGCGCAGATTCCAGGCGGTCTGGACGAGGTTGGCGAGGTCCATCCCTGCGTCGAAGGTCACCGAGGACGCCAAGCCGGCCGCCACGTCGGTCAGCGCCGCCACCGAGGAGAACGACCCCAGCTTGTCGGCGATGTCGATCAGCACCTCTTGCTGGCGTTCCTGGCGGGCGAAGTCGTCCACCCCGGCCATCGTGCGCCACTGTCCGTTGACCAGTTCTTGGGTCGAACGAGAGCGGACCCACTGCAGCACGATCTCGCCGTTGGCGTCGGTGCAGCCGGCCGGGAGCGACAGCTCGGACTTCACGTCACGCACGGGGTTGTCGACGCAGATCTCCAGCCCGCCGAACGCGTCGATGACCTCGGTGAATCCGTCGAAGTCGACGATGGCGAAGTGGTCGACGGGAACGCCGGTGAAGTCCTCCACCATCATCGCCACCAGCTCCGGCCCGTTGACGAACTCCCCACACCCGAACAGCGCCGCATTGATCCGGCTGTTGCGCTCCAGGCACGGATTGGGCAGGTAGAGGTCGCGAGGCAGCGAGGCGAGCACCGGCTCGCTGCCGTCCCGGGGCAGCATCACCATGATGATGACGTCGGCTCGCTTGCGGCTCAGGTCCGTTCCCAACAGCAGGTAGGTCTCGTGCACGTCGTCGGGCACCGGCGTGCCCGAGGCGAAGGGCACGAGGAAGCTCGAGGTGATCTCGGTGTCGCTCAGCCGCTCCCGGACGTCCTCCAGCAGGTCTCCGTCGACGATGGCGGCTGCCTGCTCCGCCGCCTCCTGCTCGATGATCTCTGCCTCGAACTCGTTGAGCTCGTCCTGGACGACGGCCAGGTCCTCCTCGCTCACGGTCTCGAGGGTCTGGCGAGCCGAGGTCTGGTCGAAGGGAACGCGCTCGATCTGATTCAGACGGACGATCGTCACGATGACCACGAACAGCACCACGAGGAACGCAGCCGCCCCGAGCATCAGCAGCACGCGCCGCAACGGCCGGCCGCCTTCGGGAGGAGGCGCGGCGGAGGTGTCCAACGACTCCGTGTGGGGGACGGTGGTGTTGCTCATGCGCTCTCGTGTCGTGCCCTGATCGAGATGGTACGCCTTACCCTTTCGAAGTCTCGTTGACACCTATGAAGATTCCGTGAGCGGCCGGTACACCATGCCCTTGAAGAGCGCAGCCGTCCGTGCGTCCTGGTCCACGACCTCGACGCGGTACCAGTCCATGGTTCGGGAGCTGCTTTCGATCTCCGCCCGTGCCCTGAGGGTATCGCCCGGGCGAGCACCCCGCACAAACGACACGTGGGCATCAACGGCGAAGGCGGTCGGTGAGTTTCCGTTCGAGGCGAGGCTCATGGCGATATCGGCCAGCGAGAACAGGACGCCGCCGTGGACCACGCCCAGGAAGTTGAGGTGCTCTTCCCCCACGATCAGCTCGACCACGAGCGGGTCGGTGTCGTCGATGAGGCGCGCTCCGAGCGCTTCGGCGAAGGCGTCGTTGCGCCTCAGCGACCGGGCGTCGGGATTCACCAGCCAACGGTAGCCCGGCTCTCCGGCCGTTCCCCAGGGCAGATCCAGCGGTACGCTCGCTCGATGTCCCCGCTGGAACGGTCGCTCGCCACCTCTGTGAGCTGGTTGCTCCCGAGCCTGCTGGTGGCCCTGCCGCTCCTGGCGCTCGACGTCACAGGCCAGGATCTCCTCGCCGCAACGACCCTCCACCTCAGCGCCGTGGTGCTGGGTCTCTACAGCCTGTCGCTGGTGCTCGCCCGCCGAGCGGACGAGCCGATGTTCACATCGTTACGGACCGGATCGAGGCGTTTCGCCACGGCGGCGACGCTGACGGCGCTGGTGACGGGATACGCGGCGTTGGTCACCTTGGCCACTTCGGCGGCTCTCCGCTTCGATCCCTCGTTGCAGTTCCTCCAACTCCTGTCGGCACTCGACATCGCTTGGGTGGTGACGGCCACGGTGATCGGAGTTCGCTGGCTGGCCGGTGACGGAGCCGCCGCCGCGGCAGGGGCCATCATGTCAGCGGTCTGCGTGTGGTCGATCTGGCGCTATCTGAACGAGGTCGGCTTCGGGCCGGAGGGCGAGTGGATCGTCTCCGGGGAGGCGCTGAACCGCTTGGTGCTGCTCATCGACACGATGGCTGCGGTGGTGGCGCTCGGGGTGGTGGTCGCCGGGATTCGTCGTCAGACCACCTTGCAGCCGAGCCCCCAGTCGTAGGCCTGGAATTCGACATCGGGATGGACGGCCTCGAACCAGGCGAGGTCCTGTCGGTCGATGAAGCGGAGGACCGCTGCTGCCACGGCACGACGGCGGACGGGGAGGAACGTGGGCATGCGTCGCGGTTTGGCGAAGTCCGAGCCGTACCAGAGGAAGACCCGCGACAGCGCCACCCGTTCGCCAGGGCGGTCGATGGCCACAGCGCCCGCCGAGGCGAAGAAGGTCAGTTGATCGTCGAGCTGGTGGTGCACCCGGTCGCCGTCGAAGGGCTCCGACCGGAGGGTCGGGCACGACAGGGACCCGCACACGAGGGCCGCGTGAATGCGGGGATCGCGGTAGCGACGGATCTTGCCGTGCTCGATGTCGGACAGCGACAGCCGTTCTCCCGCCACCGTGACGACCCGCCGCTCGAATCCGGCGCGGATCTCGAGCACCGAGTCGTGCCCGTTGTCGCGAGCTTCGATCGCGAGTTGCACGGCGAGGGCGTTGTACAGGTTGATCCAGTAGGCCAACCCGTGGTCGATGGAGAGCCCGGCAGGGTCGACCCGCACCAGACCGTCGACGTACTGCGTCAGGTCGGCAGCATCGACGTTGTCGAGGCCACCCTGGCGGCCGAGCGCCTCGAGCGTCGGGCGCAGCCCTTCGTGGGTCAGCCGACCATCGCCCAGTGAGCGCGGGCGGCGGACCCGGAGGGCCCAGACGGCGGCCCATGCGGCGCGAAAGATGTTCGGACCGGCCATGACGTCTCCTGCAACCGAACCCGTCGCACCGCTGTTCCCCGGTGACATGGTCGTGTCGGGTCGGCGGTAGGGTATCGACGCTCGAATGGAGGATCGATGCGAGCAGCCACTCTCGCCCTGGTGCTGGCGTTCACCGCCGTCGCCTGCGGCGGAGACACCGAACCAGCACCACCGGAGACCACGGCGACGACGGCGTTCGTGCCCGACACGCTGCCCGATCGGCTGCTCGCCGACTTCCAGTCCGACGAACTGGGCATCTCCCTGAAGTTCCCGGTCGACTGGCTGCCAGACGAAGACCCGGAGGCGGGGTTCGTCGGGTTCACGGCACCCCCGGTGGCCGGGGATTCGTTCGTCGAGAACTTCAACATCGTGGTCGTCGACCTCCCCGATGGGCTCACGCTGGCGCAATACGTCGCCCAGGACGGCGTGCGGTTGGCGAGCTCGATCGAGGGCTACGAGGTCATCGGCGGCTACACCGACCAGCTGGCCGGCCACGAGGCGTCGGCGGTGGCCTTCAGCGGCTCGACCGAAGGCGTCGAGATCTCAGTGCTGCGGCTGCTCACGATCGCCGAAGGGCGCGGCATCGAGTTCACCTTCCTCGCCTCACAGGACGAGTTCGAGAACTTCTCCCCGGTGGTCCAGCAGCTCATCGAGAGCGTCCAGCTCTCGGGCTGAGCAGCCGGCGCCACGCTTGCGCAGGCGGCGGTCCGACCTATTCTGAACCTCGGCGGAATGACATCATCCGCGATCTCCCGGGGGTTACTCCTTCCCATGCGACCGCATACGAGCTTCTTCGTGCGCCCCACTCGGGCCCGGACCGGCGCGATCCTCGGGGTCGTGCTGGCGATGGCGATGACCGTGCTCTCGACGGGCTCGCCGGCAGACGCCGGCGCCCTGGGACCGGGCGGCACCTTCCTCGACGACAACGGCAACACCCACGAGGGCTTCATCGAGGCGATCAACAGCGCCGGCATCACCACCGGTTGCTCCGATCTCGGCCCGCAGTACTGCCCGGCCGACGACGTCACTCGCGGGCAGATGGCGTCCTTCCTCGCCCGGGCCTTCGACCTTCCCGCCACGGCCACCGACTTCTTCAGCGACGACAACGGCAACACCCACGAGGACAACATCAACCGCATCGCCGAGGCCGGCATCACGCTGGGCTTCGCCGACGGCACCTACCAGCCGGGCGGCAACGTCTCCCGTGAGCAGATGGGCTCCTTCATCGCCCGCGCCATGGGCCTCGACCCGATCCCGGGCGACGTGTTCGACGACGTGTCGGGCACCCACGAGGCCAACGTCAACGCCATCGCCGATGCCGGGATCACCGTCGGCTGCAACCCTGAAGGCACGCTGTATTGCCCGGACGACAACGTGCGCCGCGATCAGATGGCGTCCTTCCTCGGCCGAGCCAGGGGCCTCGAGGAGCCGATCGTCCCGCCGCCGTCGTCACCGGAGCTCCTGCTCATCAGCGCCTCGATGGACGGAGCGCTCTACGCCACGGCGCCCGACGGTGACGACCGGCTGTTCGTGGTGGAGAAGGACGGCACCATCGCCGTGTTCGAGAACGATGTCGAGAAGGCCCTGAAGTTCCTCGACATCTCGAGCCAGGTGAGCGGCGGAGGCGAGCAAGGCCTGCTCGGCATGGCCTTCCACCCCGACTACGCCGTCAACGGCAAGTTCTACGTCAGCTACACGGACACCACCGGCGACTCCGTGATCGCCGAATACGAGGTCAGCGGGGACCCGAACCGGGCCGACACGCTGAGCAAGCGGGTCATCCTCGAGCTGGATCAGCCGGTCTCGAACCACAACGGCGGGATGATCACCTTCGGCGAGGACGGCTACCTCTACATCGGGTTCGGCGACGGCGGGGGTGGCGGCGATCCCGACAACTACGCCGAGGACCCGACCTCGCTGCTCGGCTCCATGCTGCGGATCGACGTCGACACCGACGACTTCCCCGGCGACCCGAACGCCAACTACGGGATCCCGGCGACCAACCCGTTCGTCGGCTCGGCGGCCGGCGCCGACGAGGTCTGGGCCTACGGCCTGCGAAACCCATGGAGGTTCGCCTTCGACACGGTCGACGACCTCATCGTCATCGCCGACGTGGGTCAGGGAGCCTGGGAGGAGATCAACGTGGCACCGGCCGACGAGGGCGGCATCAACTACGGGTGGGACCGGCTCGAGGGCTCGGCCTGCTTCGAGCCCCCGTCTGGATGCAGCAGCTTCGGCACCCACCTGCCGGCCTCCGAGTACAGCCACTCGGTGGGCAATTCGGTCACCGGCGGCTTCGTCTACCGCGGCACCGCCATGCCGGATCTCAACGGGGTGTACTTCTACGGCGACGCCAGCCGCGGCTGGGTGAAGAGCTTCCGCTACCTGGGCGGCCAGGCGCTGTTCCCCCAGGACTGGCCCGACCTGGACATCGGCAACGTCTGGGGCTTCGGCCAGGACGACGCCGGCGAGCTCTACATCATGGGGAACAACTTCCTGTACAAGATCGTGCCCTGAACTTCGTCCAGGCCACGAT
>JBPEXB010000597.1:0-2106 GCA_052032125.1 Acidimicrobiia bacterium | reverse complement strand
AGCTCGACATCGTGATCGGCAAGGGCCCGGCGGCCCGCTCGATCCGTCTCGACCTCCCGCCGTTCACGCTCATCGGTGCCACCACCCGGACCGGCGCCATCACCGGCCCGCTCCGCGACCGGTTCGGACTGGTCGAGCGGCTCGACTTCTACACCGCCGCCGATCTCGAGGCGATCGTGTCCCGGGCGGCCGCGATCCTCGAGGTGGCGCTCGAACCCGCCGGCGCCGGCGAGATCGCTCGCCGGGCGCGCGGCACACCTCGCATCGCCAACCGGCTGCTGCGCCGTGTGCGCGACTACGCCGAGGTCCGCGGCGACGGCACCATCGACCAGACCACCGCCCACGACGGCCTCAGCACGTTCGGCGTCGACGAACGCGGGCTCGACAAGGTCGACCGGGCGATCCTCTCGGCGATCTGCGAGCGCTTCGGTGGCGGCCCCGTGGGCCTGTCGACGCTGGCGATCAGCGTGGGCGAGCAGACCGAGACGGTCGAGGACGTCTACGAGCCGTTCCTGATCCAGCAGGGCCTGCTGATGCGCACGCCCAAGGGGCGGGTCGGCACGGTCGGGGCGTGGGAGCACCTGGGCCTCGTGCCGCCCACGAGTGCCGAGGCGGGCAGCGGGGCCCAGCCCCTGTTCGAGTAACGACCGACGGCGGCCCGGTCGGGACGCTCCTATGGATCGTCAAGTGCTTGATGGGAGATCTTCGAGCTGTCGGTAGAGCTGACGAGCGATGTAGCGCTTGAGGCATCGCTTGATCTCTCGATCTGTCTTGCCTTCGGCGCGACGTCGATCTCGGTAGACGCGGGTCTCTTCGTCGTAGCGGAGCCGGGAGAGCACGATGGTGTGCAGGGCTCGGTTGAGTTGGCGGTCCCCGTAGCGGTTCAGCCGGTAGCGCACGGTCTGACCGCTGGAGGCGGGGATGGGGCAGACGCCGCCGAGCTTGGCGAACGCAGCGTCGTTGCGGACGCGACCGGGGTGGGACCAGGCACAGAGCACTGTGGCGGCGACGATGGGTCCGACGCCACAGAGCTCGAGCAGGTCGGGTCGCCACGAGCGCACGATGGCCAGGATCTGGCGTTCGTGGTCGGCGGCCTCGGCGGTCATCGCCTGGGATCGACGGGCGAGTGCGCGAAGGACCATGGCGGTGCTGGTCGTCTCGACATCCCAGTTGGCGTGGCAGCGCAGTCGAGCAGCGGTTGTGATCATCGCCGTTGTGGTCTGGCCTCGGAACTTCGAGCGCAGGCACTCCGGGGCGGCGGTGACGAGTGCATGCAGCTGGCGTTGCGCGACGGTGGCGGCCTCCACGGCGGACCGTCGGCCGGCGAGCAGTACGGACAACGCCGCCCGCTCCCCAGGAGCTCGAGGCTCGGCCAGCTTCGTGCGTGACAGAGCTTCACGAGCGGCTCGGACGGCGTCGAGCGGGTCGGACTTGGCGCCGTGTCGGCGGGCGGGCCGGTCGGGACGATCGAGCTCGATCACCCACTCACCCCGCTCGCGCAGCACCCGGGCCAGACCGGCGCCATAGCCGCCCGTCGACTCGATCGCCCACGCCCGCAACCCGCTGTGGCGGTCAGCGAGCTCGACGAAGGCGGCGTAGCCGTCCCGGTCCGTCGGCGCAGTCAACACGTCAAGCTCGCCACCGGTGCCGGCCGCGACCACGGCGGCGGTGTGGGTGTGCTTGTGCGTGTCGACCCCGATGACGACGTCAACGACCTCTGCGAGACTGGTCATGCGTTCTTCTCCTTGCCGGAAGGGACGTGTGGTTCCGGTCCGGTTCGGAGATCGGCAGGACTGTGATGGGACACGCCAGCACCATCTGGCGGTCAAGCTCCTGATCAGGCCAGTCGCTCCGGCCGGGCCGGTGCCGGCGACCCGAGCGGACAAGTCCCGTCAAAGGCACGAAGCCAGTCAGACGATGGGTCACGCTCGAGATCACCGGCGAGAAGCCCAGCACGACTGCCGGGCCTCACGCTGATCCTCACAGTCAGCCGACGCTGGCGCAGATCACCGACCCCGAGGGCAACGCCGTGATGCTCGTCCAGCAGTAGGCCGCGGTCAGCCGTCGGGGGGTGGAAGGCAGGAAGGCCCGACCTCGGTCGGCTCG
>JBPEXB010000596.1:0-9577 GCA_052032125.1 Acidimicrobiia bacterium | reverse complement strand
GCTGCAATTGCAGCGCTGCCACACCTAGCCTGAGCCGATGGCGGAATCGGGACCGATCGTGGCGCGCGATCCTCAGTGGTATCGCGACGCGATCATCTACGAGGCGCACGTTCGCGCCTTTCGTGACTCGAATGGCGACGGCATCGGCGACTTCGCGGGCCTGACCTCGCGGCTCGACTACATCCAGCAACTCGGCGTGACCGCCATCTGGTTGCTGCCGTTCTATCCCTCGCCGCTGCGGGACGACGGTTACGACATCGCCAACTACATGGACGTGCACCCCAGCTACGGGACGTTGAGCGACTTCCGAACCTTCCTGGACGAGGCGCACCGCCGCTCGATGCGGGTGATCACCGAGCTGGTCATCAATCACACGTCCGATCAGCACCCGTGGTTCCAGCGGGCCCGGCGGGCGGCGCCGGGCACCACCGAGCGCGAGTTCTACGTCTGGAACGACACGCCCGACCGGTACAGCGAAGTGCGGATCATCTTCCAGGACACCGAGACCTCCAACTGGGCATGGGATCCGGTGGCCGGCGCCTACTACTGGCACCGATTCTTCTCGCACCAGCCCGACCTGAACTACGACAACCCCGCCGTCATGGAGTCCGTGCTGGAGGCGATGGACTTCTGGCTCGACATGGGGGTCGACGGCCTGCGCCTCGACGCGATTCCCTACCTGTACGAACGGGACGGGACCAACGGCGAGAACCTCCCCGAGACCCACGAGGCCTTGAAGACCATCCGCGCCCATGTGGACGCCCACTATGAGAACCGGATGCTGCTCGCCGAGGCCAACCAGTGGCCGGAGGACTCCGCCGAGTACTTCGGCAAGGGCGACGAATGCCACATGGCGTTTCACTTCCCGGTCATGCCGCGGCTCTACCTGGCGCTTCACAGCGGCACCCGCCTGCCGATCGTCGACATCCTCGAACAGACGCCCCCCATCCCCGAGGAGTCGCAGTGGGCGACCTTCCTGCGCAACCACGACGAACTGACCCTCGAGATGGTCACCGAAGAGGAGCGAGAGACCCTCTGGGACGCGTATGCGCCTGATCGGAGAGCCCGGCTCAACCTGGGCATCCGTCGGCGCCTCGCCCCGCTCCTCGGCAAGGATCGCCGCCGCCTCGAGCTGATGTTCGGGCTGCTGCTGTCGCTGCCGGGCACGCCGGTGCTCTATTACGGCGACGAGATCGGCATGGGCGACAACATCTTCCTCGAGGATCGCGACGGGGTCCGGACCCCCATGCAGTGGAACAACAACCGCAATGCCGGGTTCTCCGATGCCAACCCGCAGTCGCTGTACCTGCCGCTGATCATCGACCCCGACTACCACTACGAGACCGTCAACGTGGAGGCGCAGCACGCCAACCCCAACTCGTTGCTGTGGTGGGTGAGGGGGATGTTGCGGATGCGCCGCCGGCACCCGGTGTTCGGCCGCGGGGACCTGACGATGCTCGATCCGGACAACCCGCACGTCCTGGCCTTCATCCGCAGCCTGGACGACGAGCACATCCTGGTGGTGGCCAACCTGTCCCGGGACGCCCAGTACGTGAAGCTCGACCTCGACGGCTATGAGGGCCGGTCGCCGATGGAGCTGGTCGGCACGACCCGTTTCCCCGATGTGGGAGAGGACCCCTACCTCCTCACGATGAGCCCCTACTCCTTCTTCTGGTTCGAGCTGCTCGACCCCAAGGAGCCTGAGGATCTGCACGGGCCGATCGAGCTCGCCGACGGCATCGACACGCTGGTCGGCTCGGAGCACCCGCTGATCCTGGCCATTCGCTCCTATCTCGACCAGGAGAGATGGTTCCCGGCCCTGGCCGGGGATGGCCCGCTGGTGTTGCGCGACCTCATTCCGGTCGGCCCGCCCGATGGGGTGTCCGGTCGGTGGCTGGCGATCATGGATCGGGCTGGACGGAGCGGGCAGAGCGCCACACTGGCGCTGCCCATCGGTGTGCAGCTCGACGGTGCCGAGACCCCCGTGGCCGAGGAGCGGCGCATCGCCGAAGTCTCGTGGTCCGGGCACGAGGGGGTGCTCTACGACGCCACGACGGATGAGGACTTCTCGGACCTGCTCCTCGAGGAGTGCTGCACGGCCGATGGCGTCACCAGCCAGCGCGGTCGACTCACCTTCGCCCGGCCAGCGGCTGACGCGGGCTCGGAGTCCCGGCCCACCGTCGTGCGGCCGCTGCGGGTGTCGGACCGCAACGGCTCGACCGTCATCGACGTGGACGACGATCGCCAGCTACGCCTCTTCCGCATCCTCGAGCCAGGTACGGCGCCGGGCGTCGAGCTGCGCACCTACCTGGCCGAGCGAGATGCAGGCCGATTCATCACCCCGCTGGAAGGCTGGCTGCGCTACGACTCCGACGAGTCCTTCACCGTCGGTGTCATCGAGCGTCGGGCTCCGGACGCCACCTCGGCCTGGGACCTCTTTCACGGCTTGGCGGTACGGCACCTCGAGGGTGACGACGACGCCCTCGACGAGGCGATCGGGCTGGTCGGGCACCTGGCCAAGGTGGTCGGTGAGATTCACACGGTGCTCGGTGAGCACTCCGAGGATCCCGCCATGCGCCCCGAGCCGATGACCACGCTCGTCCAGCGCGGCATGTATCAGTCGCTGCGATCGAGCATCCGGGAGAGCCTGGCGTCGGTCCGCGCCCACGTCTCGAGGTTGAAGCCGCCGGTGGCGGGTCACGTCCGCGAGGTGCTCCGCCGCTCCGACGAGATCCTCAAGCGGCTCGAACTGCTCCGAGCCCGGCCCCTCCAGGCCTTGCGCACCCGGGTGCACGGCGATCTCCGCCTCGACGTCTTCTCGTGGGACGGAGAGGAGTTCCACATCGACGATTTCGCCGGCGACCGTTCGCTGCGCCACTCGCAGCGACGGCTCAAGCACGTGGCGCTGCGCGACCTGGCCCAACTCCTCCGGTCACTCGACTACGCAGCGATGCGGGCCGACGTGGCGGCCGGAAACCGGGATCCGGTGGCCGGGTCGGTTCGAGCCGAGGAGTGGTCGAACCGGGTCCGGGAGGCGATGCTGGAGGCCGGGCTCGAGGCTCTCGCCGGCACGCCGCTCCTTCCCGACGATCCCGAGGACGTCGAACTCCTGCTCCATCTGTACCGCCTGACCCGGGTGGCGAGCGAGCTGCGCTGGGAGGTGGCGAACCGCCCCGAGTGGATCCCGGTGGCGCTGCGGGGGATCTATCGCGAGATGGGGTGGTCGCCCGACTGACCGCCGTGGGCCGCCCGCCGCACGGCGAGGTCTTGGAGCAGCTCTGCCATCTCCGCGGGCGACTCGAGGCGATGAGTGGCCATGGTGTCGCCCTCGCCGACCTTGATCCCCAGGTCCTGCTCTCCGAGCACCGCGAACGCGTCCTCGTCGGTCACGTCGTCGCCCGCGTACAGGACCATGTCGGCGCGGCTGGACGCCCGAAGGTGGGTGATGGCATCCCCCTTGGAGGCGTCGTGGATCGACCACTCGACGACGTCCTTGCCGCGGATGACCCGTCCGTCCCACTGGGACACGATCCGCTCCAGCGACCTGTCGAGGTCGGGGGATGGCGACTCGAGTCGCCGGAGGTGGAAGGCCACGGAACCCGGCTTGCGCTCGACGTGGGCGCCCGGGTGTCCTTCCGCCAGCCGGTGGAGGTCGGTCTCGAGGTCGTCGAGTCGTCGGGTGTCGGATGGCTCGGGGTCCAACTCGCCGAGCTCCGCACCGTGCGAGCCCACCAGCACGAGCGACTCGGGCGCTCCGGTCAGCGTCCGCAGGACGTCGCGCTGGCGGCCCGAGACGATCGCCACCGTGGTGCCCGGCAGCGCTTCGAGTGCCGCGAGCGCCTCGATGGTCCCCGGAGCCGGTCGGGCGTCTCCTGGCCGGTCGACGAGGTGGGAGAGCGTGCCGTCGAAATCACAGGCGACCAAGAGGCGTGCCGCCCGGGCGGCCCGATCGAGCGCTTCGTTCATGCTCCGAGGGCGCCCAGACAGTCGGTGGCCCACTCGTACACGTCGTTGCGGCGAACGGTCGCCACGAGCGCTCGCATGCGACGCCGCGCCTCGGAGGTGTCCATCGCCAGAGCGCGTTCGATGGTGTCGGCGAGCGCATCGACGTCGTGCGGGTTGACCAGCAGCGCCGAGCGAAGTTGCTCGGCGGCTCCCGCGAACTCGGAGAGGATCAGGACGCCGTCGCCGTGCGGTCGCGAGGCGATGTACTCCTTGGCGACCAGGTTCATGCCGTCCCGCAGCGGCGTCACGAGCATCACGTCGGCGGCCACGTAGTAGGCCACCAGCTCCTCGAGGGGCACGGTGCGGTAGCGGTAGGTGATCGGGGCCCAGCCGGGGACGCCGTGGTCGCCGTTCACCCGGCCCACTTGCTGCTCGATCTGCTCACGCAGGCGTTGATACGCAGGCACGGCCTCGCGGCTCGGCACCGCGATCTGCACGTACTCGAAACGCCCGTTGGAGCGGTTGGGCCGTGTCAACAGGGTGTCGATCGCCTTGATGCGGATGTCGATGCCTTTGGTGTAGTCCATGCGGTCGACGCCCAGGATCACCCGCTCGGGGTTGCCCATCTCCTCACGGAGTGTGCGCGCTCGTTGCTGGACCTCGGGTGAGCGCGCCAGTCGGCGGAACTGGTCCACGTCGATGCCGATCGGTGCTCGTTGCACCTCGATGATGCGGTCGCCGACGCGCAGCCGGAAGCGACCGGCGGACTCGGCGCCGCCGAAGCGGCGGGCCACCCGGATGAAGTTCTCGGCGCTCCTCCTGGTCTGGAAGGCGACCACGTCGGAGCCCAGCAGGCCGCGCACGATCTCGGAGCGCCAGGGGAGCCGGGCGAACCACTCGATCGGCGGGAACGGGATGTGGAGGTAGAAGCCGATCGTGGCATCCGGGCGCGCCTGGCGGATGATCGACGGCGCCAGCTGCAGCTGGTAGTCCTGCACCCAGGCGATGCCGTCGGGCCGGAGGGTCTCGATCACCGCCTCGGCGTAGCGCTCGTTGACGCTGCGGTACGAGCGCCACCAGTGGCGATGGAACTCCGGAGTCACGACCCCGTCGTGATAGAGCGGCCAGATGGTGCCGTTGCAGAACCCGTAGTAGAAGTCCTCGAGCTCGGCGGTGCTCAACTCGACCGGGTGCTGGCGGATGCCGTCATGGTCGAAGGGCTCGATGTGCTCGTCGGCGATGCCGGCCCACCCGACCCACACACCGGGCCGTTCCCGCAGGATGGGGACCAGGGCGCGGACCAGCCCGCCGGGGCTGCTCTCCCAGCCGGTTTCGGTGCGACGAGCCGGCAGCCGGTTGGCGACGGCGACGATCTGGCGCGGTTCCATGTGCGCGGGACCCTACCCAGGTCCATCGCTGCATACGCAGCGATGGAGTACTGAGTACTGAGTATTCGGTACTGAGTACCCGGGGTCGCTCGACTCGTGTTGCTGGCGCGGTTCGCGTGAAACGGGTCTCCGGTCGCCAGTCTCCACGTTGGCGTTCACACCACGAGCTGGGCACGGTGGTTTCGCCAACTCGGTCCTTCCCTCCGCCGCCTCTCCGCAAGGTGGAGTCTGGAGTCTGGAGACCAGGGGGGTGCGAGAACGGTGCCCCAATGGTGGAGCGGTCCCTGTGACAAGACCGACGCGACTCCCGGGCTCGCCGTCCCGGGCGCTCTCGCCCGGTACTGAGTACCGAGTACCGAGTACTCAGTACTGCTGGTCAGCGCCTAAGCGCTGACGAGCTTGCCGTGCTGGATCTTGGGGAGGACGTGCTGGGCGACCAGCTCGGCTTCCGCGAGGTGCGGATAACCCGACAGGATGAAGGCGTTGATGCCGACGTCCCGATACGCCTCCAGCTTCGCTACGACTTGATCGGGATCGCCGACGATCGCCGCCCCGGCCCCGCTGCGGGCCCGGCCGATGCCGGTCCACAGGTTCGGCTCGGCGAACCCGTCGTCGTCCGCTCCCTCCCGCAGGGCGGCCTGGCGCTGGACGCCGTAGGACGCCGAGTCCAGCGAGCGGTTCCGGATCGTGGCACCGATGTCGTCGTCCAGGTGCGAGACCAGCCGGGCCGCAGCCTCCATCGCCTCGGACTCGGTGGGCCGCACGATCACGTGGGTCCGCAGCCCGTAGGCGAGTGTCCTCCCGAATCCGGCGGCGCGATCGGTCATCTCCTTCACGGTCTCGCCGACCGAGGCGACCGTGTCGGGCCAGGTGAGGAACACGTCCGCCTCCTCGGCGGCGGTCTGCTTGGCGGCCTCGGAGAATCCGCCGAAGTAGAAGGGCGGGCAGGTGCCGCTCACCGTGCGGATCCGGGGCGCGGCCAGCTCCAGGTCCAGGAACTCGCCGTGGAACGACACGTCCTCGCCGTTGAGCAGCTGCTTGAGCACCTTCATCCACTCCAGCGTCCGCTGGTAGCGGGGCCCGGACTCGAGCTGCTCACCCGGGATGTCGGACGAGATGATGTTGATCGTGAGCCGGCCGTCGAGCATTTGATCGAGCGTGGCCATCTGCCGGGCCAGCTGCGGCACCCACATCTCGCCCATGCGCACCGCCACCAGCAGGCGGATCTGGCTGGTCAGCGGGGCGACCGCGGACGCAAAGGAGACGGTGTCGATGCCGAGGGCGTACCCGGACGGCAGCAGGATGTTGTCGAACCCGAGCCGGTCGGCGGTCGTCACGATGTCCCGGCAGTGCGGCCAGGAGCTCTGCAATGCTGGGTTCGGGACGCCGAGGAACTCGTAGTCGTCGTCACAGAGCGCTCCGAACCAGGCGATCTCGGGAGCACGGGTCTGGGTCATGGCATCTTCTCCCCGGTGGAGGCTTCGATGATGTCGTAGGCGTCGTTGCGGTCGAGCGCGACATCGAACGCCGCCGACGCCGCAGCGATCCTGTCGAGATTCTGGGTGCCGATGATGGCGATCGGTCGTGATGGGTGGGCCAGGACGAAGGCCATCGCCACCGCGTCTCGGGACGACCCCTCTCGCTCGGCGATCCGATCGAGGACCGCGATCAGCTCGGGTCGAGGCGTGCCGTCGTCGCCCGCCTCTCCGGTCGCCAACCGTCCTCCTGCCAGCGGGCTCCAGGCCATCGGCGTCACCCCGTCCCGCATGCATCGATCGAGCGTGCCGTCGAAGATCGGATCGAGATGGTTGGCCGAGAACTGCGGCTGGCTGGTGACGAGCGGGAACGGCAGGTGGTGGGCGAGCGCGTCGTGCTGGGCGACGGTGAAGTTGGAGATCCCCACCTCGCGGATCTTGCCCTCCGAGCGCAGCGCCGCCAGCGTCTCGGCGACGACGGCCGGGTGCGCGAAGAGGTCCGGTCGGTGGATCTGATAGAGGTCGATCACCTCGACCTGGAGCCTTCGCAGCGAGTCGTCACACGCCTTGCGCAGGTAGGCGGGCGACTGGTCGTAGGGGAGCGGCGGCAGGATGCCCCCCTTGGTGGCCAGCACCATGCGGTCGCGGAGCGCGGGCGACGCGGCCAGCACCTTGCCGAGGATCTCCTCGGCGAGGCCGAACCCTGTGCCGCCCCAGTCGAGCCCGTAGACATCGGCCGTGTCGATCAGGTTCATGCCCGCGTCCAGTGCCGCCTCGATCCTCAGCTGGGCGTCGGCGGCGTCACCATCCACGAACCGCCAGCACCCGAAGGCCAGCGGACCGACTTCGCCGAGCGAGCCGAGGGTCCTGGGCCCTGCGTCCACGATGGTGTCCGTCACGTCATCTCCTCACAGCACTTCGCTCATCGGAATCGGTCGGCCCTCCTCGATCGACCGATGGCCGGCCACCCCCATCGCCACCGCCAGCATGCCGTCGCTCGTCGTGATCTTCGGCGGGCTGCCGGTCCGGATCGCCTCGAGGAAGTCGAGATGCTCGAGGTAGGAGGCGCCGTGATGGTGGCCGGTGTAGGCGATGCGCTCGTCCACCACCACCTCGACCTCCGGCGAGAACCAACTCTCGCCGCGCACGCCGACGGCCACCTCGCTCGACGGGTTGTAGGCCTCGACCTTGCCGCGGTCGCCGACGGCGACCACCTCCTCCTGGTTGCGGCCCGCCTCGGCGAACATGCACAGGTCGAGCATCGCCCGGCCGCCGCCCTCGTAGTCGACGATCACATAGGCGTTGTCGATCATGTCGGGGCGGGCGCCCTCGTACGACTCGTCGAGGTGATTCACGTCCTGGCCGCCGGAGGCGTAGACCCGCACGGGGCGGTCGTCGAGGATGTGGTTCATCAGGTCGAAGTAGTGGCAGCACTTCTCGACCAGCGTCCCTCCGGTGTTGGCCGAGAACCGGTTCCAGTTGTCGACCTTGGTGAGGAATGGGAACCGGTGCTCCCGGATCGCCAGCATCTTCAGGTCGCCGGCCGTGCCCGCCTCCACCTCGCGGATGAGACGGGCGATCGCCGGCATGTAGCGATACTCCAGCCCCATCCAGGTGATCGCCTGACGCCCCTCGTCGGCCGTCACCACCCGACGACAATCCTCGACGGTCGTGCACAGCGGCTTCTCCACGAGCACGTGCAGGTCGGTCTTCATGACGTCGAGCAGCACCCCGACGTGGGTCATGTTGGGCGTCGCCACGACCACCGCGTCGCACACATCGGCATCGATCAACTCGCGATGATGCGAGAACGTCGCCAGGTCCGGGTTGCCGGCCGCCAGCCGGGCACCCTCCAGCGATGGCGGGTGCGGGTCGGCGACGGCAACCAGCTCGGCGCCGGGCAAGGCGCGGATGTTGTGGATGTGCTCGACGCCCATCATCCCCGTGCCGATGACGCCGTAGCGAACCTGAGATGTGGTCATGGGTTCTGCCGGATCAGCCCTTCACGCTCCCGGCCAGGATGCCACGGACGAAGTACCGCTGGAGCGCGAAGAACACGATGATCGGGATCACCGTCGAGATGAACGCACCGGCGGCGAGCAGGTGCTCGCGAGTGCCGAACTCGCCCGCCAGCGAGGCGATGCGAATCGTCACCGGCCACGCTTCTCCGTTGCCACCGATCATCGTCAGCGCGATCAGGTAGTCGTTGTACGTCCACAGGAACTGGAAGATGGCGAACGCCGCCAGCACCGGCACCGACAAGGGCACCACGACCCGCCAGAAGAACGTGAAGTGGTTGGCGCCGTCGATCTGGGCCGATTCGAACACATCTTTCGGCAGTCCCGAGATGTAGTTGTGCAACAGGAAGATCGCGAACGGGAGGCCGAACCCGGTGTGGGTCAGCCACACGGCCGTGACCGATCCGGCCAGGTTCAGGTCCGGGAAGAACGTGATCGTCTTGTCGATGAAGGGGATGGTCCAGTGGCCGCCGCCGCTGAAGAACTGCAGGAGCGGGATCAGCGACGTCTGGAGCGGGATCGCCAGCAGCGACACCGTGCCGATGAACAGCCACTCTCGACCCCGGAAGTCCATCCAGGCGAACGCATACGCCGCGAACGCAGCGATGGCGATCGGAATGATCGTCGCCGGGATGGCGATGGCCAGGGAGTTGAGCAGGGCGTTGGCCACACCGCCGCCCACCTGAGCCGCCATGACGTCTGAGTAGTTGTCCAGGCTCAGGCCCTGGGGATCGTTGAAGAAGTTCCACCA
>JBPEXB010000595.1:0-8037 GCA_052032125.1 Acidimicrobiia bacterium | reverse complement strand
GACGCCATGACCGTGGCGTCCTTGGCCGCCTGCGCCTCGAAGTGGTTGGGCGCTTCGACGAACGGATAGCCGGTGCGCTCGGCCATGCGGGCGATCACGGCGGCAGCAAATCCATTCGGCGCGTTGATCCCGGTGCCGACGGCGGTGCCACCCAACGCCAGTTCCTCGAGCTCCGGCAGTACGGACCGCACCCGATCGGCACCACGTGCGACCTGGGTGGCATATCCGGAGAACTCCTGGCCGAGGGTGACCGGGGTGGCGTCCATCAGGTGGGTCCGTCCGGACTTCACGACGTCGGCGAACTCGTCCGCCTTGGAGCCGAGGCTGGCCGCCAGGGCGTCGAGCGCCGGGAGGAGATCCTCGCGAATGGCGGCGGTGGCGGCGAGATGGATGGCCGTCGGGATGACGTCGTTGGACGACTGGCCGAAATTGACGTGGTCGTTGGGGTGCACGAGCCGATCACCGAGACCGCCCCCCATGAGCTGAGTGGCCCGATTGGCGATCACCTCGTTGGCGTTGGTGTTCGACGACGTCCCCGAGCCGGTCTGGAAGATGTCGAGCACGAACTGGTCGTCCAGTGAACCCTCTACGACCTGATCGGCCGCCGCAGCGATGGCCTCGGCCACGTCGCCTTCCAGATCGCCGCGCTCGCCCGACACCCGGGCCGCCTCGCCCTTGATGAGCCCCAGCGCCCAGATGAACCGCCTGCTGAACCGCAGGTCGGAGATCGGGAAGTTCTCGACAGCTCGCTGCGTCGAGGCCCCGTAGAGGGCATCGGCGGGCACCCGGACCTCTCCCATCGAGTCCTTCTCGATCCGCCACTCCACCGTGTCCTCCCTGTCTCGACGATCTCAGCGTACCGCTGCGGCACCGGGGGCCATCCGGTTCCTGCCGAAGCGTCGTAGTGTGTCCGACCACTCGACGGGATCGAGAGCCGACATGGGCAGCATCATCACCGGCACCGGCATCGCCGTGCCTCCCAACGTCGTGACCAACGACGATCTGGCGAGGGTGATGGACACGTCGGACGAGTGGATCACCTCCCGATCGGGCGTCCGCCAACGACACTTCGCCGATCCCGGCGTCGGGTCGACCGACCTCGGAGCCGAGGCGGCCGCGGCCGCCATGGCCGACGCCGGCGTCGCGGCCGGCCAGGTGGACGCCTTGATCGCCGCCACGATGACGCCCGACCACTACGCACCGGGCAACGCCCCGTTGATCCAGCACAAGCTCGAGTTGGGCCCGGTGGCGGCGTACGACATCCGCCAGCAGTGCTCGGGGTTCCTCTACGGGCTCGATCTGGGCGACTCGCTCATCCGGAGCGGCAAGGCCGACACCGTGGTGGTGGTCGGCTCCGAGGTCCACGCCGGCTACATGCCGTTCGACCGAGGCGCATGGGACATCGTCCTCGGGCGAACCGACCAAGAACCCACCGATGAGCAACGAGCCAGGGCGACCGCCGCTCGGGGCTGGGCGGTGCTGTTCGGCGACGGAGGTGGCGCCGTCGTCCTCCAGCGCACCGACGATCCCGACACCGGTTTCCTCGCCTCGACCCTCCACACCGACGGCCGGTACTTCGACCTGATCCACGTCCCCGGGCTCGGCTTCATCAACCAGCCGTTCGTCGACCAGGCGCAGCTCGAGGCGGGCCTGCACGAGCCGACCATGAACGGCCGGGAGTTGTTTCGCCAGGCCGTGGCGCTGATGCCGTCGGCGGTGGAGAAGGTGCTCGCCGAGACCGGCCTCGACTTGAAGGATCTCGATGTCGTGGTCGCCCATCAGGCGAACGAGCGCATCCTCGCCGGTGTGCGGCGCAGCGCCGGCCTGACCGACGAGCAGGTGCCCTCGAACATCGCCCGGTACGGCAACACCACGGCGGGGACGCTGCCCATCCTGTATCACGAGCTCCGCCCCACGCTCTCACCGGGATCGCTGGTGGCATTCACTGCGTTCGGCGCCGGCGCCCACTGGGGAGCGGCGCTCTACCGCGAGCCTTGACGCCGGATCCTCACCGGAGCCGGCTCGCGCTCAGACGTCGAAGGGCGTGTCGGTGAAGTAGTCGCTCGGCTTCTTGGCCTGGGTGCGGGCGGGCGCCTCGATCCCGAGCCGGGCGCGGACCGCCTCGTACCCGCCTGCCTCCAACTCGTCGGCGAGCTCCGGGCCCCCGGACTCGACGATTCGGCCGTCGAGCATGATGTGCACTCGGTCGGGCACGACGTATTCGAGGATGCGGCTGTAGTGGGTGATCATCAGCACCGCTCGATCGGCGGCCCGCATCTCGTTGACGGCGGCTGCCACCTCCCGCACGGCGTCGATGTCGAGACCGGAATCGATCTCATCGAGCACCGCCACCTTCGGCTCCAGGACGGCCAGCTGGAAGATCTCGGACCGCTTCTTCTCGCCTCCCGACAGCTCGTCGTTGACGGACCGCTCGACGAAGCGGCTCATGCCGAAGGTCTCCACGGCGGCGTCGATCCGCTGTCGAGCCTCCTCCGGACCGACCCCGGCCGCCTCGACCGCCTCGCCGATGAACACGTCCAGTTCCAAGCCGGGGATCTCGACGGGGTACTGGAAGGCCTGCATGAGCCCGGCTCGGGCTCGTTCGTCGACACCCATCGACAGGATCGGCCGGCCGTCGATCTCGGCCGTCCCCGACACCTCGTACCCGGGTTTGCCGGACAGGGCGTGGCTCAGAGTGGACTTGCCTGAGCCGTTGGGACCCATGATGGCGTGCACTTCACCGAAGGGAACCGTCAGGTCGACACCCTTGAGGATGCCCAGCTCACCCACCGATGCCGAGAGGCCCTCGATCCGCAAGGCTGCCGTGCTCATGTCTCCTCCTCGATCGGCTGGAGCTCGACGAGCACGGCTCCGGCGTCGTCGACCTTGACGGCGTAGGTGGGCACCGGCCTGGTGGCCGGCAACGACCCGGGCTCACCCGTCTGGAGGTTGAACTCGGACCCGTGCCGGGGACACTCGACATCGAGCCCGAACACCTCGCCTTCGGCGAGCGATGCCTCGGCGTGACTGCACCGGTCACCGATCACGTACACGTCGTCCTCGATGCGGAAGACGGCCAGCCGGTGCCCGGCGATGTCCACCTTCGTGCCGCCCTCGGGCAGCGACCCGAGGTCGCCGATGCGGTGCCACTCGCTCACCCGGTGCTCCTGGCCTGGGCGGCCGAGAACTTGTCGGCCACCGCCACGCGGGCCGGCCCAGCCAGCTCGGGGCTGGCGAGGTCGCGCAGGATCTCGTCGAAGAACCCGCGGACCAACAGCCGCTCGGCGCGATCCCGCGGAACGCCGCGGCTCATCACGTAGTACAGGTGGTCCTCCTCGAGCGGACCCGAGGACGATCCATGCCCGCACTGCAGGTCGTCGGTGAGGATCTCCAGGTTCGGAACCGAATTCACCTTGGCGCCATCCGACAGAACGAGGTTGCGGTTGGTCTCGAATGCCGAGGTCCCGGTGGCGCTGTGCTCGATGCGCATCAGCCCGGTCCACACAGCCTCCGCCCGGTCGGCCACCGCTCCCTTGAGGAAGATGTCCGAGGAGGTGCGGGGGCCGCGGTGGGTGACGAACACCCGGTAGTCGAGCACCTGAGCCTGGTCTCCGAAGTAGATGCCACCCACCTTGACCGACGACCCGGCCCCGTCGAGGTCGATCCCCATGCGCTGGCGCGCATAACGTCCTCCGACGCCGATCTCATCGAGCGTGATCGTGGCGTCGCGGCCGGCGACGTACTGGTGGTGGCTGACGATCCGGGCTCGCTCGTCCATCTCCTGGACCACCGACACCTTCAAGCGGGCGCCGTCGTCGGCGAACGCCTCGAGGATGGGCGCGACCAGCAGCTCGACTCCTGGGGCCGACCGGTACACGACCACGACCCGAGCCTCCGAGTTCTCACCGGCCACGATCGTCATGTGGGGGAAGCTCACCGAGCCTTCGGCGATCGCCTGCACGTCGACCACGACCGGATGGTCGGCGACGTGCCCGCGGGGGATGTGGACGACGGCCCCGGCCGGGCTGAGCGCGTGATGGGCGGCGGCGAAGATGTCGGCGTCAGGTGCCACGGCGGCGCCGTAGCGATCGCCGATCCCGGCGGCATCGACCGACCCGACCGATCCGACGACCGGGCCGTCGGCACGTGCTTCGGTGACGCAGCCGTCGATCATCGTGATCCGTCCGGTCCGCTCGTCGAGCGAGGACAGGTACGGGCCTTCCGGCAAGGGGTCGGCGATGCCCTGGGCGGGCCGGAAGTCGTCGAGGTGGAAGTCGAGGTCGACGTAGCGCCAGTCCTCGTTCTTCTGGGTTGGCATCGAGGCGTTTGCCCAGGCCTCCAGCCCTTTTTGACGGCGGGCGGCGAGCCAGGCGGGGGCGTCTTCGTTGAGCTGCTCGACGGCGGCGTCGTACATTCCGGACACGCCGATCTCCTGTGGTGCAACGGGGATCGGGATGGTATTCGCACTATCGGCATAGTGCGAAATCCTCGGCTCAGGAGGGTCGGTGCCGGCCGATCAGCTCTGCGGCGCGCTCGAAGACGGCATCCAGCATGTCCTCGGTGAGCTTGCCGGTGAACGTGTTCTGCTGCGACGGGTGGTAACTGCCGAGCAGGGTTGGGAGGGCCGCTCCGAGGTCCACTTCGACACCGTGACCGAACCGGGGCTTGGGGCGCGGCACCGGCCAGCCCCGGTCCCGGCCGATGCGCAGCGTCTGGTCGAAGGCCAGCCCGCCCAGCGTGACGATGACCTGCACGTCGGTCAGCACGTCGAGCTCGCGTTCCAACCACCGCCGGCAGGTGTCACGCTCGACCGTGGTGGGCTTGTTGTCGGGTGGAGCGCACCGCACCGAGGCGGTGATCGATGCGTCGATCAGCTCCAAGCCGTCTTCCCGGTCGGTGGCGTGCGGCTGGTTGGCGAAACCGGCCTTGTGCATGGCCCGGAACAGCCAGTCGCCGGACCTGTCGCCGGTGAACATTCGACCGGTGCGGTTGGCGCCGTGGGCGGCCGGCGCCAGCCCGATGATCAGGAGGCCCGGGTGCGCGCCGCCGAGCATCGGCACCGGACGACCCCAGTAGTCCTCGTCGCGAAAGGCCGCCCGTTTCTCTCGCGCCACGTGCTCGCGCCACTCGACGAGACGCGGGCACAGCCGGCAGTCGATCAGCTCCGCCTGGATGGCGGCGAGCGTCTCGGTCACCACCCTGCTCAGCCCGCCGTGGACGGGTCCTCGCGGGTGAGCGCCTCCCACTGGAAATTGCTCAGTGCATTCCAGAGCATCCACCCCAGCGCCCGGCTCTCCGCCGCCTCGATCCCGGCTCTGACCTCGCCGGGCTCGTAATAGAAGTCCTGCAACCACGGACGCACCACGGCCGGGCCGTCGAGACGGGTCATGCCGTCGTCGAGCGCTCCTCCGACGACGCCTGCCGGGTGGTCGTTGGGGTTCTCGAAGCCGAACCACCCGGTGGAGTAGTGACTCGGGTAGATCATCGGGGAGAGCACGTCCACCGAGCTCGAGAGACGGTCGAACTTCTGACCGATGCCTCCGTCGTTGTTGATCGAGGTGATGAACCCGAACACGTCGGCGGCAACGGCACAGCCGAGCGGGTGCAGCCGGGTGGCAGCCTCCTCGAGGAAGGTGGCGATCACCTCGACCCGGTTCTCCTCGGTCGGTTCGACATCGAACTGCACTCGTTCCGGGAAGCCGTCCGGATAGCGAACGTAGTCGAACTGGATCTCGTCGAACCCCGCCCGGCACACCTCTTCGGCGATCGCCCAGCCGTACTCGCGTGAGTTGTCATCGGACGGGTCGAGGAAGAACTGCCCCCGCTTGTTGTAGGCGAGGCCGGTGTCGGGGTCGATGACCGACATGTCGGTCTGGGCCCTGGCCACGACCGGGTCGTTGAAGAGCACGATGCGGGCGATCTTGTACAGGTCACGACGGTCCATCTCGGCGACGACGTCCCCGAGCTCGAAGAGCGGCCGGACGGCGCCACTCTCCCGGGCGAGCGTGTTGCCGCTGTTGTAGAAGATGCGCCCGGTCTCGTCCTTGACGTCGATCACCAGGGCGTTCACCACCGTGTCCTCGGCGATGTCGAGGAAGTTCTGCCACTCGGTCTCGTCGCCGAGGATGTTCGACGCGATGTGGAGCCCCCGAATGATCCGGGGCGCCAGGGCGATCTCGGTGACCAGCGCCTCGCCGTCCCACTCCTGCTCGGCCGGGTGCCATCCGGGCCGGCTGGCTTCGATCGTGCCGGCCTGGGCCCGGGTCAGCTCGAAGCGCCCGCTGCTGTCGGTGATCACGTCGACCCCGCCGAGCGACACCATCGAGCCGCCCAGGCCGAACCCAGAGGAGTCGGTCACGGTGCCCCGCAGGACCACCGGGCGGAGCTGCAACTCGAACGCCTCCTCCGCGAACTCGTCGACGGCCACCGCCCCCGGAAAGAACCCCTCGGCGGTGATCGAGACGGAGACCGGCTTTCCCCGCCACTCGAGGCTCGCCATCCCGCTGTCGTCGGAGAGCACCGTCTGATCCTCCGACTCGACCGTGGCTCCCTGCAGCGGGATGCCCAGCTCGTCCAGCACCGCGATGGACACGATCGGGATCTCGGCAGGCGGCGGCAGCGGCGTCTCGCCGACCACGACCGGCGATTGGGCGACGCACGACGCGCCGGCCAGGCCGAGCGCCACCAGGAAGAGAGTCAGGGGGAGCTTGGAGCGGCGAGTCGCAGCGGCGTCATGCCTCGGGAGGAGCGCAGTGCGCATGCCGGGAAGGGTAGTGGGGGGTGTCCGGCACGCCATCTCAAGCCGTGTCGCCGGCGCTGTGAGAGCCGGACCGAACGGCGTGCGCGACGACCTACCGAGTGTGGTCCTGGACCTGTTGATCCGAGTGAAACTGGACCTGTTGACAACTCCGCCGGTCGTCGTTTCCCCAGGTGACGGGCTCGCACTTTGTCCGGAGGCCGTTCGAAGTTCGCGAAAAGCGCGTTGCGCCAACCCCGATCGGGTGATACGTTGCGCCCCTCGCATCAACACAAGTGAAGGGGGGCTGACGGCGTGGCGACGATCACCCGTGAGGCGACACCTTCCGCGGACGCGGTTGGTATCTACCTCGAAGAGGTGTCAGCGCACTCACTGCTGACGGCCGAAGACGAAGTCGAGCTGGCTCGCTCGATGGAGTATGGGCAACGGGCCCAGCGGAAGCTGGACTCCGCCGAGGATCTCAAGGCGTCGGAGCGCGCCAAGCTCTATCGCATCGTTCACGCGGGCGAAGAGGCGAAAGCCGTCTTCATCCGCTCCAACCTCCGGCTGGTCATCTCGATCGCCAAGCGTTACACGGGGCGGGGTCTCGATCTGATCGACCTCATCCAGGAAGGCAACCTGGGCCTCATCCGCGCCGTGGAGAAGTTCGACTGGCGCAAGGGCTTCAAGTTCTCGACCTACGCCACCTGGTGGATCCGCCAGGCGATCACCCGGGGCCTCGGCAACCAGGCCCGGACCATCCGGCTGCCCGTGCACATGGTCGACATCGTGCGCACGGTCGCTGAGACGTCCCAGCTCCTCTCCGAGGAGCTGCGGCGCCCGCCGACTCGCGAGGAGATCGCCGAGATGAGCGGCCTCGACATCGAGCGGGTCAACGCCGCCCTCGACGCTCCCAACGACACCGTGTCGCTGGACCGGCCGATCGGCGAGGACGGCGACGCGGCGCTCCAGGACTTCGTCGAGGACGAAGCCGCCGCCGATCCCTTCCACCATGCCGCCGATGTGCTGCGCCGGCGTCACATCGATCGGGCACTCGACATCCTCGACGACGACGAGCGCCGGGTGGTCATCCTGCGCTACGGGCTCGACGGATCGGAGGCGAGGACCCTGTCGGAGGTCGGCAAGTTCTTCAACCTCACCCGCGAGCGCATTCGCCAGATCGAAGGCCGGGCGCTCGCCAAGCTGCGCCATCCCAGCTGCGCCTTCGAGCTGGAGGATCTTATTTAGGGGCGCTTACGCGCCCCAGTACTCAGTACTCAGTACTCAGTACCGCCGCCTCC
>JBPEXB010000594.1:0-17352 GCA_052032125.1 Acidimicrobiia bacterium | reverse complement strand
ACTCGTGCAGCGAACGGGGCGGCGCCATCCACATCGCCGACGGTCAGGCCGAGATCACGGCCGCCACCATCAGCAACAACCTGGCCGGGGGCGACGGGGCCGGCATCCACCTCTTCGGCGGAACGCTGCTCGTCGCCGACTCGGACATCACCGACAACCGAGCACTGGACGACGGCGGCGGCATCGAAAACGACGGGGCGGTGGTCAGCGTCATCAACACGACAGTGGTCGGCAACAGCGCCGTGGACGACGGCGGCGGCATCAAGAACGACGACCGGGGCGACATGACCATCGTGGACTCGGTCATCTCCCAGAACATCGCCGACGACGAGGGCGGCGGGTACTACACCGAGATGAACGCCACCGGGGTCATCACTCGAACCGTCGTCAGCCTCAACACCGGGGCACGGGGCGGCGGTGTCATGAACCGGGACGCCAGCATGGTGTCGATCATCGCGTCCTCCATCACGGACAACGCATCCACCGGAGGGATCGGAGGCGGCCTCTCGGGGGCGGACCGCTCGGTCACCTCGATCGAGCGCTCGACGATTGCAGCCAACGGTGGCGGTGGTGTGCACATCGACGGCGGCTCGACGCTGGAGCTGGTCAACTCGACGCTCTCGGGGAACTTCGGGGCAGCGGCGCTGACCACCGAGGCCTCTGAGGCCAACGTCGTACAGGTCACGATCTTCGATCACACCGAGGCGAGTGTGGCGGGCTCCGGCACCGCCACGGTCAGCGGCTCGATCGTGGTCGGAGCCGCCGGTGCCGACTGTGCCGGGCCGATCGTGTCGGGCGGATTCAACGTCCTCGGCACCGGGTGCGACGTGGGCGAGACGGACGTCGGGGCCAGCACCGTTGCCGACCTCGGCATCCAGCCGCTCGGGACCACCGGCACCATCCTCCAGGTCCACTCCCTGACCGCCGACAGCCCGGCGATCGGGCTCGTGGCCGGATGCCCGGTCGAGATCGACCAGCTCGGCGAGGAGCGCGACGATCCGTGCACCGCCGGGGCCTTCGAGTTCCGAGCACCACCGGCAACGACGACGACCACCGAGGCGCCGACCACCACGACGGAGACGACGGAGACGACGGCCGCCCCGTCGACGACCGTGACCACCGCCGGGCCGACCTCCACCGTGAGCGCCGCCCCCGCACCCGACGACGGAGGCGCGTCACCGCTCGTGCCCGTGATCATCACCGTGGTCCTGGCCGGCGCGCTCGCCTGGATCGTCCTCCGCCGTCGCGGCCGGTCGGCGGACGACGACTGATCGAACACGGCGCCGAGGCGCCGATCACCACCCCGCCGCGCGCACGGCGGTTCCTTTCGACGTGGCCAAGACCGGGGTCGGTCTAGCGAGCCCTGACGACCAACGTCTGCGAGTCACCTCCGACCAGCCTGAACGTGATGCGGTACGTGCCCAACACACCCGGATCCGTCGTGAACTGTGTCAAGAGGATGCCGACGTCGATTCCGGTCACCGCCGCCGTGCCTGCGGTCGAAGGCCCGTCCGTCGCCAACACGTGCTCGTGTGCTCCCGGCGGAGCCTGGATCCGAACGTGTCCGACCGTTCGGTGCCCTTGAACCAGGCGGCCGTGCCGGGCCGACTGCATCACGACATCGACGCCGACCATCGGTGTCACGGTCCCGTCGGCGACTGAGCTGCCCTTCTCCCACAGGTACAGACCGACCGTGTTCGCCGACTCGCCAGGTGACACGTCCTGATAGATCGCATTGTTGAAGGGCGGAGGCGGCCCGCCGCCGCTGAAGACACTGACCGCGCTGATCGCTGGAATGATGCGCGGGATGATGCGAACCACCGCATCGACGTGCATCACATGAGAGGACGCCGGATCGGGCTGGATGGCGAGCGAGAGACGATATCGGCCGGGCGGTGGATTGCGGAAGCCACTCAGCAAGCCATGCACCTGTTTCACTCCTGGGCCGAATGCGCCAACGAGGTAGTCGGCGTTGAGCGTGGCGGTGACGGTGTGGCCCGACGTCGTCGTCGTCCAGATGAAGTCCGGCGGAGGAGCCGGCGGGCTCTGCGGCCAGCCCTGCAGCAAGACCAGCGTGTTCGGCCCCTCACCGGTGGCGACGAACTCATCAGGCAGGGTCATCGAGACCGTTCCACCCGAGAGGATGCTGATGCCGTCGACGTCAGGGTCCGGGTCGATGAAGGTGACGACGAAGTCGGCCAGCTCGCCGGCCGCCGTTCCATCGGGCACGACGGGCGCCCTGGTGACGGTGACGGAGAAGCCATCTCCTTGATGGGCCGCCGCACCCAGCGCCGGCAGCGACGCAACGAAGAGAGCGACCGCAACGACGAAACGTGTCGTTCGTGAACTCATGGATCCCCTCCCACAAGGTCCCACGAGGGTCCGTCCGTTCGGTCCTGCCGCCTAGGCGAAACATCGGGGTTTTGACACTCCGGTCTGGCCGTCGACCACCTCACAGAACGCCCCCGAAAGCCGTTGCATTGTCACCAGGGTGTGATAAGGTGTAATGGTCGTAAGCAATTACATCCCTTACGACAGCCATCGGAGGAGGTCCACATGTTCAGCGCCTATTGCGACCACCACCAGAGCAACGTGTTGCTCCCGCTCAGCGCCATCACCCGCATCGGCCCGCTCGGGCCGGAAGGGCGCACCGTGGACTTCCTCTGCCACTGCGGACACCGCGGATCCCGACACCTCAGGAGGTCATGATGTTCCAGTATTCGATCGAGGTCATCGAGCAACTGATCGAAGACCGACGGGCCGAGGCCGAGCGCCTGCGGTTCGGGCGGGGCGCCCGCAAGAGCCGGCGCCATCGCCGCCACTGACAACTCACTCATCGCGACGCACCTCCCCACGCCGGGAGGTGTGTCGCGTCCGGGTGAGCTACAGAATCGCGCCGGATTCTGCCGATACATGCGCGATGAGCCGCGATCCCTCCGTTCGCGAACCGCACTCGGAGTCCGCCGACCCGTTCGGCGACTTCCCGCTGTTCGACGATCCGCCCGAGGCGGATCGCGCTCGCGCCCTGCGCACGGTCGATCCGTCCGTCTACGCCCCTGCCCCGCCGCCGACTTCGGACTCGTACGAGCCGCCTGAGGGATTCGAGCCCGAACCTGGTCCCGGCCAGGAGGGAGGCGGCTGGTTCGGCGGCCTCCTGGCAGCCGGTGCAGCTCGACTGATCGGCGTGGGCATCGCCATCGCCATCGCCACGAGCGGCTTCGGGCTGTTCCAGGCCAACGTCGGCAACGACGGTCCGCCCAACGTCCCCTCGCACGTGCTCGACGCCTGCTACGAAGCTCTGGCCGTGACCGCCCCCGCCGGCGTGTCCTACGGCGCCCATCACGCCTACGAGCAGTCCGGGACCGACTCGCTGGTGCGATTCCGTGCCACCGACGGCAGCTCGTTCACGTGCCGCTGGAACGCCCCCACGTTCACGGCCTCGATCGAGGACATCGTCCCCGCAGGTTGATTGACCATCGGCGTCGCCGCCGGATGCCATCACGCATCGAGCTCCGCATAGAGCCTCACATACGCCGGCAGGTCGTCGGGGTGGTGCCAGGCGCAGTTGGCCACCCGGTTGTACAGGGACAGCCGATACAGATCGATGAGGTCTGCGTCCCCGAAGCCTGACGATTCGTCCAACGTGCCGCAGAGCCGGACGACTCCCTCGACACCGAAGTGGTGCGGCTTGGAGCAGATCAGGAAGAGCAGCTCGAGGATCGGGAGGGAGTGGACGACGAGCGGATCGATGATCCCGACCACGTCGCCGTTCTCGACGACGAAGTTGTGCACGCCCAAGTCCCCGTGGAGGAGGAAGGGCCGCCCTGAGAAGTTCGAGAAGAGCCGGTCGACCGTCGTCCTCATGCGGTCGGTCTGGGTCGCGCCGAGGACAGCGCCCACGATTCCCGCCCTCACGTCGATCTCTGTCTGGAGATGGTGACGAAGGGACGTCGATGGCGCACCACGCGTTCCCCAGTCGGAGCGGGCGGCGCCCACCGAACGGTTGAGCACCTGCCCGATCAGCGCGGCAACGACGCCCTCACCGAGCTGGTCGTCTTCGAACGGCCCTCCGCCGACAAAGGGGTAGACGAGGAACGAGTCATCAGGTGCCGTGTAGAGGAGATTCGGGAAGAGGTCGACGTGCTCGTAGCTCCGCAGGAACGCCGACACGTTGGCCACGACCTCGGGCGACTCGAACTTCACGGCGAGCTGCCGGCCCCCGTCCTCGACCTGCACGACCGCAGCTTCGGTCGATCCCCGATGCTCGCCGATGATCGACGCATCGGCGCCGATGACACCGTCGTCGGCCAGCGTCTTCAAGAGCTGGTCGTACGCCCTGGTCGAGTCGTGCGGCATCGGCGGAGCGTACCGACGTGACCGAACGTGCCCGCCCGCACGACGAACGCGTCAGCTAGTTGCTCGGGGTGGCCAGTGGCTCGAGCGTGATCAGCGACTCGGCGACGACGACCGCACAGTCGCCGACCGTCAGCGAGAAGCCCGACTGGGGATTGACGTGGGTGTGGCCGTTGCGGGTGATCCCGAGCAGGGTGGCCTCGTGGTCGGCACGCAGCCGGGCCGACAGCTCGTCGACCGACAGCGAGGTGTAGTCGTCGGGCAGGACGACCCGATACAGCTCGGAACCGTCGCCGCCGCTCACGATGTCGGTCACGATGTCGCACAGACCCGGGTACATGGCCGAGCGGGCCAGCAGGTGGGACGACAGCCGCGACGTGATGAGCACCTCGTCGGCGTTGGCGCGGCGGACGTGGGCGGCGTTCGCCGGGTTGTTCACCTCGACGACGGTGCGCACCTTGGGCGCCAGGCTCTCGATGGCCAGCACGGCGAGGATGGAGCGCATGTCGGCCTCGCTGGTGCCGTCGTCGGGGAAGATGATCGCGGCCGCTGCCTCCTCGATGCCGGCCCGACGAAGGTCGTCCTCGTCGGTCGGATCACCCTTCACGAAGTAGGCGCTCGACCCGGCCGGATTCTTCTCCGTCCGGGCGATCACCACGACATCGGCGCGATAGTCATCGCCGTTCAACTCGGCGATGAGGTTCTTCGCCGTCGGATTCCAACCGCACACGACGATGTGCCCGTCGTAGCCCGCTGCGCCCATGCCCTGCCCCTCCTTCAACAAGAAATCGATCACGAACCCGACCAGGGCGCCCGTGATCGTCGCCACGATGGCGACGCCGAACAGCCCAAGCGCCCAACTGATCACCCAGCCGGCGGGGGTGGTCACGAACGAGGCATCGCCCTGACCGATGACGGTGGTGACAGCCCAGTACATCGACTCGCCGAGCGATGCCAGCGACCATCCGTGCTCCGCCACCGTCACCACCGTCCCGGCGATGGCGACGATGACCGCCAGCCCGGACGCCAGCGATACGAAGAAACGGCGATCGGCACCGGCCGTCATGCGCCTGGCGTGCCAGCGGAACCGGCGCATGAGCGGTGAGCCGAACAGCCTCCCGACTGCCCTCTTCATCGACCCCTCCCGCAGGTCAGGCTAGAGGAGAACGACCCCCGCGCGTCGCCAAAACCCCTGGTCGCAGCCAGAAGCTCGGGTGGCGGGAGACGATCGGGCTAGCGTCGGGCTCCATGGCGGAACGCGATCGGTACGTCGACTTCCTTCGATCGCTGTCGCTCGTGATCGTGGTGGTGTGGCACTGGGTCTTCACGATCCTGATCGTGTCGCCCGAGACGGTCACCCCGACCAACCCGATCGGCTTCACGCGCGGCTTGTGGGTGACGACCTGGGTCCTCCAGGTCATGCCGGTCTTCTTCTTCGTCGGCGGCTACACCCACCGCCGGGCCTTCGACAACTATCGACCCGGTACGTCTCGGCGTTTCCTGCGGAGACGGCTCCGGCGGCTGCTGGTGCCGGCGCTCGGGCTCATCGCCGTCTGGGTGGCGCTCGGCTTCGTGCTGGAGGCGGTCATGGACCCGGAGTGGACCTGGCCGGCGGTGATCCTGGTGCTGTCGCCGTTGTGGTTCATCGCCGTGTATGTCGTGCTGGTGCTGATCGCCCCGCTGGCCATCCGGGCGCACTGGCGATGGGGCGAGCTGGTGCTGGTCTGGCTGCTCGGCCTGGCGGGAGTCCTCGACGTGCTGCGCTTCACCCACGGCCAGGGATGGGCCGCCTGGGCCAACTTCCTCGTCATCTGGGGGCTGGCCCACCAGCTGGGATTCTTCTACGACCGCTTCATCGCCGCCCCGGCCCGGACCGGGTGGATGATGTTCTGGGGTGGGCTCTTCGGGCTGATCGCCCTCACCAACATGGGCTTCTACCCGCGCTCACAGGTCGGTGTGCCCGGAGAGCGGTTCTCGAACATGGGCCCGCCGACGCTGACCATCGTGGGCTTGACGTTCCTCCAGGTCGGCCTGGTGCTCGTTGTCCGCCCGTGGGTCATGGCGAAACTGGAGAACGACGACCGATGGCGACGCGCCTCGACGTGGGTGAACGAGAACTCCCTCCCGCTCTATCTGTTTCACACCACCGGGTTCGCCATCGCCCTGGTGCTCATCTTCGTGGCGACCGGCTACCTGCCCCCTGGCGAGTCGAACGCCGAGTGGTGGCTGACGAGACCCCTGTGGCTGGTGGCGCCCGCCGTGGCCACCTGGCCGATCCTGGTCGCCTACCGGCGCCTGGTCGGAGGCGTGCCGGAGCCGAGCGCCCCCAGTCGCTCCGGCTGAGCTCGGGTCGCTCAGCGGCGCTCGAGGATGCGCGAGAGCAGCCCGAACTTGTCCGCCAGGTTGCCGTGGTCCTCGAGTTGGAGCCGGGCTGCTGCCACGTACAGCGCCGTGTCGGCGTCCGGGAGCAGCCGGCCCCAATGATCGAGCAGCTCATCGATCGACTCCGATGATCCGCTCAGCTCGCGCAACGCCGGGTGGTCCTCTGCGACCCGCTCGAACGCCTGACGAAGGCTGAACCCTGCGCGCAGCGCCGCCTCCAGCGACCGACCGATCGACAACGCCGTGGTCACGATCCTTCCAGCTCTCGCCGGCGCTCTCGGTACTCGTCCATCCCCATCTCGAGCATGTAGGCCAACGCCACCGCTCGCTCGATGACCGGCGTGTTGTGCCGCTGCTTCGGCAGCCCCCAGTGGGAGGCGAGCTCGGCGATCTGCCGGCGAGTCTCCCCGGCGAGCTGCACGCTGACTTGCTGCATCTACATACGATAATCGTATGTAAAACCGCTGTCGCGCCCCGCCGACGTGGCATAGGCTCCAGCGATGATCGACCCATCAGGCGTGTACGAGGTGGGCGGCACGCCGTTCCACGTCGTCCCGCGAGGCGACACCTGGATGATCGAGTTCCCCGGGGCGCCGACCGGGTTCGAGCCGGGGCTGACCCGCCTCGACGAGGAGCGCTTCAGGATCGAACGCGGGCCGTTCGACCGAGCCGTGCTCACGCTGACCGAGGGCCGAGAAGCCATCGGGCCGCTGCCCCTGGAGGTCGTCCCCGGTCCGTATCGGGAGCCGGTCGGGTACGGCTTGCTGCCCCCCGACCCGATCATCGACCCCGAACGGGACGAGAGCTTCCAGGCGCTGCTCGACGCAACGCCGCCGGGCGGGCGACTCCAGGTGCCCGAGCCTCACCCGATCCACGCCTTCGTGCAATGGGCGATGGACCTGGACCACTTCATCTTCCACGGATCGAACCGTCGCGACATCGAGGAGTTCCAGCCGATTCGCACGTCGATCGAGCTGATGGATCACGGTGAGCGGGGCAACCTCGGCGCCGTGTACGGCACGCACGACGGGTTGTGGGCGATGTTCTTCGCCGTCATCGATCGGAACCGCCTGCGCGGCTCGATCCGCAACGGGGTCAGCCGATGGCAGGCCCCCGATGGGAGGACGAAGGACACCTATCAATTCTCGATCCACCACGAGTGCCTCCCCGATCGGCCATACACCGACGGAGCCCTCTATCTCTTGGCCCGCGACACGTTCGAGCGTCTGCCCTTCTACGCGGGCGGCCCTCCGTCCGACGAATGGGCCAGCCCGGTGCCCGTGCGAGCCAGGGCGTGGATCGCCGTCGAGCCGGACGACTTCCCGTTCCTGGAGCGCATCGCCGGCCACGACGACGGACCGTTGCTGGAGATGGCGGTGCTCGCCCGACAGATGCTCGCTGGGGCGACGGCGTGGGACCACGGGGAGCGCGGGATCTCGGTCGACCTCGACTGGTCCTCGGACATCGAAGCCACCTACGTGGCGTGGCGGGCGAAACTCGAGCAGTTCATGCCAGGCGTCGACGTGTGGCTCGACCACCGCGGCGCCAGCCGCACCCTGCGGATCCGGGGACCCGAGGCGTACGAGCGAACGATCGCCGACTTCGTGAGGAGCGTGCTCGCCGGCGAGAGCGAGCCGGACGCACCAGCCGGTCCGTGACCATGGGCCCTCAGGGGCCGACACCCCCGTCGGTCTGCTCGCGGAGGATGTCGAGATGTCCCAGGTGGCGAGCGGTCTCGACGATCAGATGCACCAGCACGTACCGCATCGTGTACGGCACCCGACCCTCATGGCCGAGATCGTCGAGGCCGGCCGCGGCGGTCACGGCTCGGGATCGCTCGATCGCCGCTCGATAGAGCGCCAGACAGGCATCGAGCCCGTCGCCGGGAGCCGAGCTGAACTCCCAGTCCCGGTCCTCGTCCCACGGCGCATCGGCGAAGGGCGCCGGCATCGGGTGGCCGGCAAACCGCTGGGTGAACCAGATGTCCTCGGCGTAGGCCAGATGCTTGACGATGCCCACTGCGGTGGTGGCCGACGGCACCAGCCGTGTCGCGGCCTGCTCGTCGGTGAGGCCGGCGACCTTGACGACCACGCCCTCGCGCACCCAGTCGAGCATCGTGGTCAGGGTCTCTTTCTCATCGGCGGTGCGGTCGAGCGGGTAGTCGCGCTGGGAGATCTCGTGGAGCTCGGTCATGCCCGCAACCTACTGCGCCATCATTTGACAAACCATTTTGTCAAATGATACGGTCGGGCCATGGCCGACATGACCGTGATCGAGGCGCCCGAGGCGGCCAGAGCCGCCCTCTCGCCGCTGCGACGTCGCATCCTCTCGCTGCTCGATGAGCCCGCCTCGGCCACCGAGCTCGCGAACCGGCTCGGCCTCCCCCGCCAGAAGGTCCACTACCACCTCACGGTGCTGGAGAGCCACCGCCTCGTCGAGCTGGCTGAAGTGCGCCAGCGGCGCGGCTTCGAAGAGCGGCGCTTCCGCCGCAGCGGCACGGTCGTCGTGGCGCCCGACCTGCTGGACATGCCCGAGCCGGTGGATGACCTCTCGGCAGAAGCCGTCGTGGCGGCGGCCGCCGACGTCATCAGGGCCATCGGCGGCTTGTCAGCGGCCGGCACCCGGCATCCGACCGCCACCCTGACGTCTGAGGTCTCGTTTGCCTCGCCTGCCGAGATGCGGCGTTTCCTCGAAGCGGTCGGCGATCTGGCCGCCGAATTCGACTGCGGCTCCCGCCCGGGGAGCCTGCCGATGACCGTGACGCTGCTGAGCCACGTCACGAAAGGAGACACGACATGACCGTGGGACGGGAATTCGACTTCGAGGTGGAGGCCGAGCTCGACCTCGTCTGGCGAGCGCTGACGACGGCCGACGGCCTGGCCACCTGGTACGTGGATCACGCCGACGTCGATGCCCGGCCGGGTGGCGAGCTCAAGGTCGACTGGGGCACCGGCCCCCACGCCATGGGCACCTACGAGATCGTCGAGCCTCCCCACCGTCTCAAGCTCGTGTACGGGGGCAGCGAAGTCGGGGCGGAGGAGTGGTTGCTGTCGCACGCAGACGGCGTGACCCATGTCCGGCTCATCCACTCGCTCCCCGTCGAGGAGGGGGCCACCTGGGACGACCAGTACGGCGACATCACTCGCGGGTGGTCGTTGTTCATGGGCACGCTGGCGTGGGTTGGCCGCACGATCGGCGAGCTGGGGCGCCACTCCGAGGTGCGCATCGGATCGATCGCCCCCGGAGCTTGGCCGCGGGTGCTCGATGCCCTCGGCGTCGCCACCACACCCGCCGCTGGAGACCGCCTGGCGCTCCCCGACCTGCCGGCTGCCGAGGTGCTCGTCGGGCACGACGGCCTGAGCCTGCTCGCCGCCTTCGACGATCGCGCCACGCTCCTCGTCGACGTCGAGGGCGACTCGCTCTACACCGTGTCGGCCACCTACGGCGCCGACTCGGACGACCTGGCACCGCTGCTCGCCACGATCACCGACCTGGCCCAGCGCCTCTGCGACGCTGCCGGCAGTACCGAGTACTGAATACCGCTGATTCGCAGCCTGCGGCTGCGAATCAGTGCCGGTAGAGCCCCATCAGCGTGTCGGACTCGATGGTCGTGAAGTGCAGGTTGAACCCGACGACGGCGGGCATCGTGTCGGCCTCCACCGGAAGGGTCTCCTGGGCCACGGCGTGGATCGTGAAGATGTAGCGGTGGGGATGGTCTCCTTGCGGCGGGCAGGGCCCACCCCATCCCGGTGACCCGAAATCGGTGCGCGTCTGGAGCGCTCCGTCCGGGATGCCCGAGCCGTCACCGGCACCGAGCGTCAGTTCGGTCACCGAGGTGGGGATGTTGACGACCAGCCAGTGCCAGAAGCCCGAGCCGGTCGGCGCGTCGGGGTCGAAGCAGGTGAGGGCGAAGCTCTTGGTGCCGTCGGGGATGTCGTCCCACGCCAGGTGCGGCGACCGGTTGCCACCGGCGCAGCCGAATCCGTACTCCTCCGAGAGCACGAAGTCCGAGGCGAGGTAGTCGCCGTCGTCGAAGCTGTCGGACCAGAGTCTCATGTGCCTCCTCGCGCGATCGGTGGCAGCCTATCGCCGCCGCCTGATCACCGAGCCGTCACGAGAAGTCGCCGATGACCTCGAACGTGGCGAGGATCCGGTCGACCGCCCCCAGGTCGGCGTCGCTGACCACCTGAACGATCACGACGATGACGAAGTCCTCGGCCGGCGGCGTCGCTACGACGTAGAGCAGGGCGGTGTTGGTGCCGTCACACTGGTCGAGCACCTGGAACCGGCCGGTGTAGAGGGGGTCGGCATAGTCCTCTCGCTGCAGCACCTCGCAGGGCGCTCCTTCGATGAACGAGTCCAGCACTGCGTCGAGCTGCGTGCCGTCGAAGTTGCGGGTCGCCGCCACTTCGACGCCGGGCGCATCCCAGGTCGTGAAGTAGCCCTCGACGGACGTGGCGGCGACGATGCTCGGCCCGAAGCCCTCCCGAGGAACCCCGTCGAGATCGGACCACGCAGCCGGCACGTCGACCACGATCACCCCGGTGTCGTCCGTGACCTCGACGTAGTCGAGATACTCGTCCGCCGGCTCGTCGCCCAAGTCGTCACCCAGCTCCTGGCGGAACGAGAACGACTGCACGAGCGGTGACTCGTTGATCCGACCCTCCAGGTATTCCTCGGTGGAGAGGCGGAGCACCTCGACCGCCAGCACGTCCTCGGGCCCGTTGGTGCGGAGGATGTCGCAGTAGTCCGACAGCGTGCCGTCGGTGCCGAGGATCAGACCCTCCAGCGACGTGATGATGTCGCCGGCCTCGATGCCGACCAGGTCGGCCGGCGAGCCACTGTCCACGCTGGCCACCCACACGCCATAGATCCCGTCTTCGGGCGAGCTGATCGCCTGCCCGTTGACGCCGATCGAGGTGACGTCCTCTCCGGCCGCCAGCCGGTCGATCAGCGGCACCGCTTCCTCCCTGCTGATGGCGAAGTACTGGCTCGTGAACGACGCACCGGCGTAGTTGACGCCGACGACCTGTCCGTCGCCGGTCACCAGGGGGCCGCCGGAATTGCCCGGGTTGATCGTCGCGTCGTGCTCCAAGACGGCGTCGACCGAGGCCCAGTCCGTCTCCCCGTCCGCTCGGGCCTTGGAGATGATCCCGCGAGTGAGGGTGAACTCCGGGTCGCCGAGCGGGAAGCCCGCCGTGTAGACGTCGAGACCGACGTTGAGGTCGCCGTCGTACCACTCCAGGAACGGGTAGCCGTCCCCCTCCAGGTCGATGACGGCGAGGTCCGAGCACTCCGACACGCCGAGGATGCGGGCATTTCGCGGCTCCGACTCGCCTCCCACGAAGACTTCGAGGAAGGCAGCACCGGTGACGACGTGGTTGTTCGTCACCGCCAGCCCCGACTCGTCGAAGATGAACCCCGACCCGCTGCCCGCCACGTTCAGCTGCAGACCGACGTCGGGCTCGACGAACGATCCTTCAGCGACGATGCGGATGACCGCCGACTGGACGTCCTCGAGCGTGGAGACGGCCCCGGACTCCTCGACGGTGGTCGTGGTCGACGATGCCGCGGTTGAGGGCGACGTGCTCGGCGCAGTGGTCGTGCCGTCATCGGCGGCGTCTCCGCCGCAGGCTGCGGCGACGAGGGCCAACGCAGCCAGCACGACGACCCATCGACCCCTCACACGAGCTTCGCCCACACCAACTCCCTCATCGATCGCCAGCGATCCTATTCGGCTGTTGTCGAGTCGCCCGGCCTTCGACGAAGGAGGCCGGACGATGCCGGCTGCTGGCCGCCTGCCGTCAGCCTGCCACGGTCAGGAAGACCACCGAGGTGAAGGCTGCCTCACCGTCCCACCACCACTCGCCCACGATCGAGTGGGAACCAGGGCTCAGGTCACGCACCACGTATCCCTCGAGCGTCACCATCGTCCCGAAGAGGTCCGTGGCGGGGACCCGGGACATGTCGGTCACCTCCACGCCGTCGATGTAGAGGCGGAAGTCCGACTGCCAGAAGCGTGTCTGGTCGCCCGAGCCGTACGGCAGGCTGTAGAACCAGCCCTCCTGGATGTAGAAGACATCGGCGTTCGGGCCGCCGGTGGTGCCCGAGCACACGGGTGTCGACCCGGTGCAGATCGACTGCACGCCGGTCAGCTGGAGCCGGGGCGGCAGCACGACCGGCTCGAGGTCGAGAGCCCGGCCGAGGAACGACGCCATCTGGCCACGGTTCACCCGGTTGTGCGGGCAGAACAGTGTGCCGCTGGCATTGCAGCCCAGGGTGATGCCCTCGCGGGCGAGGGCGTTGATGTTCGGCAGGTGGACACCCGAGACGTCTTCGAAGGGGCCGATCTGCGAGGGCGTGAGACCGAAGGCACGCACCAGGAACGACGCCATCTGCTCACGCGTCACGAGGTCGCGAGGACAGAACAGCGTGCCGGCGGCATTGCATCCCACCGTGATGCCGGCATGGCGGATGGCGGCGATGTTGCCGGCATGGGCGCTCGTCGGGTCCACGTCGGTGAACACGTTGGGACGAGGCGTGAGGCCGAGCGCACGGGCGATGAACGTGGCCATCTGCTCGCGGGTGACGTCGTTCCCGGGGCAGAAGGCGGTTCCCTCCGGCACGCAGCCGGAGGTGATGCCGAGCTCGGCGATCGCCTCGATGTTCGGCTCGTGCACGGTCTCGTTGTCGTCGAAGAACCGGCCCCCCGGAGGGGCCTCCTGGGCGGCTGCCGGCCCCGACACCCCGAGGAGGAGTGCCATCGCCAGACCGAGCGCGGCCAGGCGGCGCATCAGAACTCCGAGAGGTCCACGGTCGCCAGGACCTCGTTGGCCTCGGCCACCAGGCCTTCGAGCCCGGTCTCGGCCGCCACCACGTAGAGGCACCATGCCCGTGTCCCGCTGTTGAAGAAGTGCTGGCAGCCTCGCAACCCCCGCCGTGCCCGCTGCATGTTGTGGGCGTGGAAGTCGTCGGCATCGAGGGGGATGGGGAGCCCCTCGTGGGCGAAGAGGGCCGTCTGGGCGTCACCCGGGTTGTACTCGAACAGGACGATCAGCAGGTTGTGCCGCTGCATCAACTCGACGGCCCCGCTGCCGAAGTCGCCCCGCGGCTCGGGCAACGGGAAGTTGGCGGCGTGGAGCACGGCGTTGGTCTGCTCGGGGACGCCCGAGACCGACAGCGTCGACATGTCGGCCGGGCGGCGGTAGATCTCGGCGTCCCAACCCGCCGGAAGATCCATGCTGATGCCCCCTCCCTGCATCAGAGCCATGCGAGCACCCCGACCACGAAGAGGCCCACGGCCGCCTGGGCACCCACTGCCAGGCGGTGCGCCACCGGCCCGGCCTTCGCCAAGCGCTGATGGGCGATCCGCAGCGCATCGGGGGTGTGCACCCGAGCCATCGACAGCACCATCGAGGACCGCACCAAGCCGAACGTGAGTCCGACGAGGGCACCGGTCGCCACCGAACCGGAGAGGGCGGCGAGGAGGAAGGTGGCGTAGATGCTGGCGCTCGGGACGATGGTGACGAAGGCCAGGCCGAGCTGGAGCCCGAACCCGCCGCCGTAGACCCATCCGCGGTAGCGGTTCAGCCAGTCCTCGTTCACCTGCCGGTGGTAGGACGGCACCCGCAGCCTCCCGACCCGGAGGTCCATGAGCACGCCCGCCCCTGCCACCACTGCCACGATCACCGCCAGCGCGGTCGCCGACGGCTCCACGACCATCCGGGCCACATGACCCACCGCGCCCGAGGCGGTGCCGATCGCCAGCCCGCCGAGGGCCGAGCCGACCACGTAGGCCGAGAGGGTCAGGGTGTAGCGACTGTTGCGGCCCCGCTCCCCGAGCGGGTGGATGCTCGACAGCATCGACTCACCTCACGGCGACCAGGTCGCCCGGAAGGCCCCGGCGGCCGCCAGCACGAGGGTCACGGGGACGAGGAGCGACGTCACGACGATCCCGGATAGAGGCTCTCGTGACCGGGGTGGATGCCGGCAGCCGCCAGTTCGGCGTCGGCCCGGTCTGCCCGCTCCTGGCCGCCACGGGAGGTCCGGCGCGAGGTCGACGGCGTCACGTCGAGCCCGCGGTCCAGCATCGCTTGCTGGAGCAGGTTCTCGATCTGTGCCCAGGTGGCGGCGGCGCCCTCGCCGAGGGTGGTGCCGGAGGGGCCGTCGACCAGGATGAAGTACGGCGACAGGGTGACCTCGTAGTCCTCCCAGGCCGACGTGGAAGCGACCGTCGTGACGTGCGGCGGCGTCAGCTTGCGGATGGCGGACGGGCTCTCGTTCTCCAAGCCCTTGGTGACGATGACCAGGCGCGTGTCGGTGCCGGGCAGCACCAGATCGGGGTCGTTGAAGGCGTCCCAGAACCCCTTGCAGGACAGGCACCCGGTGGACAGGAAGGCGAGCAGGGTGGCGTTGTGCATGCCGAGCACGCCCACCCGCCGGGCGTCGCCCTCGGGAGTCGTGCCGACGATGTCGTGGGCGGGCGTGGCGTCGGGCCGTGGGGTGGCGACGCCGGGCTTGGTGCTGAGCGCCACCTCGGCGGTCTGCGGATGGCCGCCGTGGCCGCCGTGGCCGGCCGGGTCGAGATCGTGGAGGCGCCGGAGGATCTCGGCGTGGCTCTGCAACAGCCCGAAGACCAGGAGGCCGAGCAGCAGGATGGCCAGCGCTTCGATCACGATCAGTGCAGTCATGGTTCCTCCTAGGGCGTCATCCAGACGACCGGCATGTCGCCGGAGGCGCCGAATGTGAAATTGACGTCGGAATTGCCGCCGGTGTGGGCGTTCTTCAGGAGCCATTGGCCGGCGCGGAAGACACCGACCGTGTCGATGCCGTCGGCGTTCCAGTCCCCCACCAGCGGCGTGTCGCCCTCCCGCCCGAAGTAGAAGGCGTGATGGGCGCCGCCGGCGCTGTTGGCGTTGCGCAAGAGGAACTGGGTCCCCCGCTGGACGCCGATCGTGTCCACTCCGTCGCCGTTCCAATCACCGACGATGGCCGTGTCGCCCTCGGCGCCGAACACGAACTCGCTGTCGGGCGGACCAGTGGACCGGTCGATCTTGAGCTTCCACACGCCGTTCGGGGTCATGACGCCGATGCCGTCGGCGCCGTCGCCGTTCCAGTCCCCGACCACCGGTTGGTCTCCGGGCTCGCCGAACTCCAGGACGATGTCCGGTGGTCCCGGCGTGTTGGAGTTGCGGAGCAGCCAGGTGAGCTTGGCGCCATAGGGACCGAACTTGGCGCCGCGCACCACGCCGGGCGTGCGCTCTCCATTTCCGTTCCAGTCGCCCATGATGAAGAGGTCGCCCGGCTCGCCGAACGCGAAGGTGGTCTCGACCGGCTCCAGGCCCGCCTCCCGCAGCGTCCAGCTGGTGCCCGACACCACGCCGGGCAGCGAGCTCGAGGCGTCCAACCCGTGCAGGCACGGCCGATTGTGGTACCGGGTGTAGTTGTCGGTGGCGCTGGCCGTGGTGCAGGTCTCCTCCCACTCCCACGGCGGCGTGCAGGTGACGACCCGGCAGACGATCCGCCCCACGCAGCGAATGTGGTTGTTGCACTGCCCGTAGCGGAAGCCGGTGCAGCCCGATTTCCTATTGCCGCAATCGCCGTTGCCGCACTGGCAGTCCACATCGGCGCAGGATTGGGAGCAGACTCCCGACGACCCGCACCCGCAGTCGCCGCAGCCGCTGTTGCAGTCGATGTAGTAGCGGGGCTTGGAGGCGCCGTCGACGTCGCAGAACCCGGAGTTGTCGGCCTTCCACCACCCGGCGGCGATGGTGCCGGGAGGACAGCTGTTCGATCCGGTGAGCGTGCAGCAGAACTCGGTGTAGCCGTCGCAGCACATGTCGGTGCAGTTGCAGCTCGATCCGTTGCAGGAGCAGATCGTGGCGTAGGCCGTCTGCGGGCGGAGAACGTAGGAGACGGGGGCAACCGCGAGCGCCGTGCCGACCAGCGCGGTCTTGGTGAGGAACCCTCGGCGAGTGTCCCCTCGCTCGAGGATCGCCGTCGTTCGATCGATCAGCCAGTTGCCCATGTGGAACACGACCTCCCGGTCGTGCCCTGGTCACGACCCCTTTGTCGCTCCCAGAGTCTTCGGCAAGGCCGTCAGGGACATGTAGGCAAATGCGAAGGCAACTCCGGTCAGCAGCACGACGAGCAGCGGAGCGCTCGCGCTGCGGAGTGCCTGGTCGACGGGGCCGGGAGCCTCCACCGTGGCGGCGATCCCGGCCGCCACGCCGATCGCGGTCAGCACCACGTGGATCCACGTGGGTGGGGTGTCCTCGCGCCCGAAGCATCCGCACGATCCGACCGGCAGATCACGGACGAGCGCGTTGACGACGAACCCGGTGAACCCCAGATACAACAGGGCGACTGCTGCCGACGTGGCCGCCGTGCCCAGGCCGACGGCGGCGACGCCGACGACGACTTCGACGGTCCCCAGCAGCCGAACGAGAGTCCGCGAGCCAGGCAGCCCGGACGCACGGAGAGCGCCTTCGGTCGCCGACGGCGCCCTCACCTTCGAGGCGCCCGAGACGACCAGCAGCAGCGCGAAGACCCACAGCGGGGCGGCGGTGGCGGGCATGGCTCGACGTTATCAGTGGTCCGGGGCGCCACTCGGCATCG
>JBPEXB010000593.1:0-2975 GCA_052032125.1 Acidimicrobiia bacterium | reverse complement strand
TGTACGTCTGCGGCGACCACCGCGACACCGGCTCGGTCCAGGGTGCGATGTTCTCGGGACGTCGAACCGGCGAGGCCGTGGTGGACGCGCTGCGCTCCTGACGTCAGACGAACTCGTCGTCGGTCGGCCGGCGGCGGAGGCGCTGGACCATGGCCAGCAGGCCGAGGACCCCGCGGTGGAAGCCGAAGCGACAGATGCGGATGGCGATCCAGATGGCGATGAGACCGAGCCCGTTCTCGATGAGCGCCCAGGGTGGATCGGCGCCGATCGTCAGGGCCGTGCTCGACAACACGACGATCGCGCCCGCGACCCGGGCGAAGAACTGCACGAGTGGCACGTGCTCCCGACCCAGGACCGGTGCCTCCGGGTGCCTCACCCCACCGGATCCCGGTTTCCAAGCGCCGAGGTCGAGGTCGCAGCCCGGGCAGACGTCGTGGGGGACGTGGAACGTGTAGGCGCACCGCGGACACGTCGGGTCGGGCACGCGCGCATCGTACGGCCACGACATGGTCAAGTTGCGGCGTTCTCGTGCCGAAGATCGCGCGACCAACGGAGGCGCCCGTCTGCCGGGTGGCCGTCACAGGAGCGATCGCATGGACCCGATCGTCAACGTCATGCTGTTGGCTGGCCTCATCTGGGCGGCACCGTTCGTGATCGGCTTCATCGGGCTGATCTACAAGCTCTTCCGGCACGACGACGAGTGACGGCTGTCGACTCAGGCTGACCGGACGTCGAGCACCTGCTTCCCGACCGCACCCCGGTCGCGCAGCACCGATGCTCGGATCTCCTGCGCAGCCACCGACAGGGGACTGGCGTCACGTTCGATCCTGGGACTGGTCCGGCGAGACGGCCATCTGCAGCGCCAAGGAGCGCTCATCCGCTGAGTGCCAGAATCGCCGGGTGCTTCGAGAGTTGCCGCGCATCGAACGCTTGGACCTGGCAACCGTCGAGCTTCCCGACTGGCACCCCGAGGCACAGCACCAGGCGACCTGCCCGGTGTACGGCTACGTGATCGACCATCCTGACGGACCGATCTTGTTCGACACCGGGGTCGGCTATGCCAACGAGTTCATCGACGAGATGTACGCACCCGAACGGGCGCCACTCGACCACGCACTCACCAACGTCGGTCTGCGCATCGAATCGATCATCGGGGTGGTCAACAGCCACCTGCACTTCGACCACTGCGGCCAGAACCCGCTCCTGTACGGAACCGACGTGCCCTTCTATGTGCGACAACCCGAGATCGACGAGGTCGAGCGCGACCCGTACTACACCGACCCGGCGTGGGCACTTCCTCCCGCTGGTCAGAGACGACTGGTGGACGGCGACGTCGAGATCGCCGAGGGTGTGACGGTGCTGTCGACCCCGGGCCACACGCCCGGACACCAGTCGATCCTCGTCGAGTCGAGCGATGAACGCGTGGTCCTCGCCGGACAGGCGGTCTGGGCCCTGGAGGAGTTCATCGCGGAGCAGGTCACGGTGAGCAACGTGTACTCGGAGGACCATCGAGAGGCGGCAGTGGACTCGATCCGCCGGATCAAGAGCCTCCGGCCGGCGTCGGTCTTCTTCGCGCATTGCGCCGCGCACCACGACACCGACCGGCCCGAACCGGGCGAGGAGTAGCCACTACCTGCTGCGGTGTTCGCCGACGGCGAGTCGGCTCTGACAGCAGAAGGCCCCACTCCGAGAAGTGGGGCCTGACCTGCGTTTCGATGGTGGCGGGGGTCGGATTTGAACCGACGACCTTCGGGTTATGAGCCGTTGAAGGGCGTCCTGGTCCGTCCTGGCCCGTCCTGCCTCGTCCTTATTCATCCAGGTCAGGAGGTTGACCCGTCCTCCCCTGTCCCGCCCCGTGTCACTCAGTCGTGCTTCGTGGATTTGACGCGAGATTGACGCGGCTCCCGCAGACACAAGACCACAAGCCATGCGACACTCGGCGTCGTGCGGACCGAGGTCGAGATCGAATGGGCGAGCGCGGGTCCTGTGACCGTCGAGGATGACCAGCTTCTGATCCCGAAGCTCCCCTCGGACCCCGGCGTCTACCAATGGGTGTTCCGACACGAAGGACGCGAGCGAAGGTATGTAGGCGAGGCAGCCAACCTTTACAGGCGCTTCCGCCAGTACGTGAGACCGGGACCGACCCAAACCACCAACCAGAAGATGAAGGCGAGAGTGCTCAGGGTCGCCGCAGCAGAAGGCTCGGTCGAACTCATGCTCGCTACCTCCGTCAAGATGACGTGCGACGGCAAGATCGAGCCGGTTGATCTTCACGATCAACACCACCGGTACGCAGCCGAAGCGACTGCCATTATCCACCTACGCCGCATGATGGGCGAGATCATCAACGGCAAAGGCTTCGGGGCACTTCGCGACGACCCAGTGCTCGGGTAGAGCCGGGATGAGCTTCCGCCGCTCGCAGGAACGTGATGATGCATGGCGAACGTCGGTTGAGACGGCGCGGAAGATCTGGGAGCAGGAGGTCCAACCGCTTACCCGAGAGCAGCGCAATCCCTTCCGCCAGAAACTCATCACCGACGCCCGAGAGCTTCTGCACTACAGCCCACGGGTACTGAAGTACGCGTTTCGTGAGCAACCGAAGCTGATCGAGGCCATCCCCATCGCTCGCCGTATTGCCGACGAACTCGGCGAGTAGCGCCCCTTTGCCGGAACTCCGTGGGAGCGTCCACCCAAGCCTCAGTTTGCGTTCAAGATCCCGTGGCGTAGCGACCAAGAAGAGGCGGAGGATCGGGACCATGGCCTCCGTCCTGATCTACACCCGGCTCTCGACCGACGACGTGAACGGCTCAACGGACCGACAGCAGGCTGCGTGTCGGGCGTACGCGGATGCCCGTGGCTGGACTGTCGCCGACGTGCGCACCGACACAGATGCCTCCGCCTACAGAGGAACACCGCGTCCGGCTTTCGACGCTCTGGTGGAGGACTGCAACGTGCGGTCAGCCGACGGCATCTTG
>JBPEXB010000592.1:0-3591 GCA_052032125.1 Acidimicrobiia bacterium | reverse complement strand
CTCATTCCGTGTCCTCGGTCTCGCCTCTGCGCCTCGGGCGGTAGAAGGCCAGGGCGATGGCGCCGACGGAGGCGACGATCAGCAGGGCCGAGGTCGCTTCGAAGGGGAGGAGCCAGCGTGAGGCGGTCCCGTCCTCGTTGAGGATGAGGTTCGACCCGATCTCCTGGACGGTGCCGTTGGCCTCGGTGGTGACCAGCTCACCGGTGCGGATCACCCAGCTGAAGTCGCCGCGCACCACGAGGATGCCGGCCAGCACGATGACGCCCACCACGACGATCAACGCCGCCGGGCGCTGGATCGGGAGCTTCTCGTCCAGGCTCTCGGCTCGGTCGACGCCGACGAACATGATGACGAACAGGAACAGCGTCATCACCGCACCCGCGTAGACGATGACCTGCACCGCCGCCACGAAGTGCGCCAGGTGGACCACGTAGAAGACGGCGAGGGCGAACAGGGTCGCCATCAACCCCATGGCGGCGTAGACCGGGTTGCGGGCGCGCACCACGCCGATGGCGCCGGCCAGGGCGGCGGCGCCCATCAACACGAAGATCACCAACTCGACCATCAGCTGCGGTCCCCGTCCTCGTCGTCGCCGTCAGCGGCCCCCTCGCCGGACTGCCCCTTCTCCGGCGGACGGAGGCCCACCCCTGCCGAGGCGGTCCAAGCGGCCTGGCCCTCGTAGGCGGCCCGCCCCTGGGGGGCAGTGGCCCGCATCCAGCCGTCCGCCTTCACCAACTCGGTGAGGTCGGCGAACTTGTCGCTGTCGAACATGTGGTTGGGCGTGCCGTCACGGTTCACCAGCAGCTCGGTCTTCGTGTAGATCGCGTCGGAGCGGTTGGTGGTGGACATCTCGAACAACTGGGTGTGGGTGATGGCCTCCGTGGGGCATGCCTCGACGCACAGCCCGCAGAAGATGCACCGGAGCATGTTGATCTCGTAGACGAAGCCGTACCGCTCCCCCGGGCTGACGGGAATGTCTTCGGGGTTGTCGGCGCCCCGCACGTAGATGCACCGTGCCGGGCAGGCCCCGGCGCAGAGCTCGCACCCGATGCACTTCTCCATCCCGTCCTCGTAGCGGTTGAGCACGTGGCGGCCGTGGAAGCGCTGGGGCTTCTCCCGCATCTCCTTCGGGTACTTGGTCGTGACCAGTCCCCTGCCGGTGATCGTGGCGATGAACTGGCGCCAGGTGACCGCCAGGCCTTTGACGAGTGCTTCTACCGGGCCCATCTCAACTCCATGGGAATCCACCGAACTCTCGATACGCCAGGGCGGCGCCGATGAAGAACAGCCACGCCAGGGCGGCCGGGATCAGCCGCTTCCACCCCAGCGTCATCAGCTGGTCGTAGCGGAGGCGTGGCAGCGAGGCCCGCAGCCAGACGTAGATGAACAGGAACACGATGACCTTGAGCAGGAACCACACCGTCGGCAGGAGGCCGCTGATGAACGCCGGCAGAGTGCCCTCGAACGTCGGGCCCGCCCAGCCGCCGAAGAAGAGGGTCACGGCCAGCGCCGACATCGTGAAGATGTTGATGTACTCGGCGAGGAAGAACAGGGCGAACCGCAGGCCCGAGTACTCGGTGTGGAAGCCGCCGACGATCTCCTGCTCGGCCTCGACCAGGTCGAAGGGCGCCCGGTTGGTCTCGGCCACCGCGGCGATGAAGAAGATGATGAACGACGGGGAGAGCACCAGGACGTTCCAGGTCGTGATGGGGAGGTCGATGTTCAGGAAGCTGAGCGGAGCGGTCTGGGCGGCAACGATCTCGGACATTCGCATCGAGCCTGTGTAGAGCACGACCGGCACCAGCGACAGGCCCATCGCCGCCTCGTAGGAGATCGCCTGGGCGGTGGCACGGACCCCGCCGAGCAACGGGTACTTGGAGCCCGAGGCCCACCCGGCCAGGACGAGCGCGTAGACCGCCACCGACGACATGGCGAGGATGTAGAGCAAGCCGACGTTGAGGTCGGCGCCCTGAAGAGGGAACTCCCGCGCCTCGCCGCCGAGGGTGATGGTGAACGGGCGCCCGAACGGCACGACCATGAACATCATGAAGGCGGGGATGGCCGCCAGCATCGGGGCGGCCAGATAGAGCCCGAGCTCGACCTTGCGAGGCGTCACCTGCTCCTTGAAGAACAGCTTCACGCCGTCGGCGAGGGTCTGCAGGATCCCCCAGGGCCCGGCGCGGTCCGGCCCGATCCGGTTCTGCATGTCGGCGACGATCTTCCGCTCGAACCACACGAGCAGGATGGTCGTGACCATCAGCAGGGCGAACACGAGCACGACCCGCACGACCACGAGGAGGATGTCGTAGCCGTCCATCAGGCTCCGTTCTCCGCCGCCGAGACGCTGACCGCCAGCCCGGCTCCGAGCGGGACGACTCCTGGCTGGTTGAACGGCACGTACACCGTGCCGCGATGGAGCGTGTGGTCGACCCGGGCCGGCAGCTCGACTCGGACCTCACCGGCTTCGACGGCGACCATGTCTCCGTCGGTCACCGCCATCGACGCCGCGTGGTCGGGGTGCAGGAAGACGGCGCCTCCTGGCGCGAGCCCCCGCAACGAAGGGCTGTGACGAAGCGAGACCCCGTCGTCGTACAGCGTGCGGGCCAGATGCAGCGTGATGCCGACCGCATCTGCCGTCGATCCGGCGTCCACGGGAACGTACTGCAGCGGCTGATCCCCTTCCGGCAGCGGCACGACGGCGCCCTCCCGCGCATCCCACTCGAGGTGCTCCCAGGTGACGCCGCGGTAGGCCGGCGCCAGGCGGGCGATCTCGGCGGCAACGGTCTCCTCCGACACGAGATCGATCGGCTTCCCGAGGCGACGGGCGAGGTCGTCGAAGATGGACCAGTCCGGTCGGGCCTGTCCAGGGCCGGGCACGACCGTGTTGGCCTTCTGGACCCTCCCCTCGAGGTTCGTGAAGGTGCCCTCCTTCTCGGCGAAGGCGAGGGCCGGGAGGAGCACATCGGCCTGGCTCGACGAATCGGTCACGAACAGGTCGAGCGCCACGACGAACTCGGCGCCGGCGATGGCCGACAGACCGTCTGCGCCCACGAGGTCGCGAACCGGATCGGCTCCACACAACACGAGGGCTTTGATCTCACCCGACGCGGCTGCGGCGGCGATCTCTGTCGCCGGGAGCCCGCGGGCGTCGGGGAGGGGACCCCAGGCGTCGACCAGCTCCGGCGGCGGGGCGGCCACGGTGGCACGACCGGGAAGCAAGGACGGGGCGACGCCCATGTCGAGGGCACCGAAGGTGTTCCCCCGGTGCACCAGTGGCAGGATCGTCGCGTCCGGGAGATCGCGGGCGAAAGCGGCGACCGACTCGGCGAGGCGGGCATCCTCGGCCAGACCCGTGCGGCCGACCAGTGCCACGACCGGCCCCAAGCCGAGGGCCTCGCGAACCTCCTTCAGTTCGCCCTCGCCGGATGCCAGACGTTGCAGCAACCCAGGACCGTCGCCGGGCTGGTACGTGATCTTGTGGGTGGCCCGGTCGTCGAGCCCGGTACGGCGCGGATGGACCACCACCAGCGTGGCGCCCAGCTCCTGGGCGGCCCGCCGAACCCGCAGGTACAGGATCGGGTGGGTCTCTTT
>JBPEXB010000591.1:0-2686 GCA_052032125.1 Acidimicrobiia bacterium | reverse complement strand
AGTACGTGTTGAACGTCGAGGCGTTCACCATCGTGTTGATCTTCGTCATGCTGAAGCCGGGGTCCGACGTCGGCACGGCGAAGATGGTGATGCCGGCGTGCTTGGGCGCGTCGGGATCGGTGCGGGCGGCGAGCCAGATGTAGTCCGCGTAGCTCGCGAGGCTGGTGTAGATCTTCTGGCCGTTGATCACCCACTCGTCGCCGTCCTTGACGGCGGTCGTGCGCAGTGACGCCAGGTCGGTACCGGCCGACGGCTCGGTGTAGCCGATCGAGAAGTGGAGTTCGCCCGCCAGGATCCGAGGCAGGAAGTAGGTCTTCTGGGCCTCGGTCCCGAACTCCATGATCGTGCGGCCGACCGTGTTGATCGACAGGAACGGGATGGGCGCCTGGGAACGCCAGGCCTCGTCGAAGAAGATGAACTGCTCGACCTCGCCCTTGCCCTGCCCGCCGTACTCGACGGGCCAGCCGAGTCCGAGCCAGCCATCGGCGCCCATCTTCCTGGTCGCCGCGAGACACGCGGGACCCCCGGTCTCGCCCTGCGCGACCTCGGCCAGCACCTCCGGCGTCATGAGCTCGGCGAAGTAGGTGCGCAGCTCGTGACGAAGCGCTTCTTGTTCGGGCGTGTAGGCGATCTGCACGGGGATCCTCTCCGGCGTGGTGGCGTCGACCTCCGCGGTCGGGCGCAACCATATCTGACACCGCGTCAGATATGGTTGCGAACGCCCCTGGCACCGGCGTCGCCGCGCCACGTCCGGGGCGTTCCACACTCCTACGCTGGGTTCAACGGGGTCACATGAGGGGGACATCCACAGCCATGCGACGTCATGTCATCGCCTTGTTCGTCGGGGTCCTCCTCGTCGCGTCCTGCGGCTCACGACTCACCGACGAACAGCGAGCAGCCCTCGTCTCCACCGGCGGCACCGCACAGCAGGGCCAGGTCGGCGGGAACTCGGGCACCACGACGACGACCGCCGGCGACGGCAGCACCGCGACGACGACGGCATCGGGCAGTGGTGGTGGCGGCGACAGCACCGGCGGCGACAGCGGTGGTGGTGGCGGTGAAGGCGGAGGCGACGGAGGTGGCGATGGTGGCGTGATCATCGTCGGCGGTGGTTCGACCTGCGGTGGCGGTGGCGCCAGTGACACCGGCGTCAGCGAGACCGAGATAAAGCTCGGCAACGTCTCCACGATCTCGGGCCCGATCCCCGGTTTCGGCCAGACCGGCGTCAACGCGGTCAAGGCCTACATCAACTTCGTGAACGCCTCCGGCGGTGTCTGTGGCCGGCAGCTCACCCTCGTGAGCGCCGACGACCGCCTCCAGTCCGGTACCAACAAGGCGGAGACCGACAAGCTCATGGACAGCGTCCTCGGGTTCGTGGGCGGCGTGACGGTGGTCGACGACGGTGCTGCTCAGGCGCTGGAGGGGACCAACGTCGCCCTCACGGGTCTGGCGATCACCGACGCCATGATCACGTCCGCCAACAACTTCCCGTCGGTCCCGATCAACCTGCAGGACGGGGGGAACGGTGCCGAGGAGATCTTCCGGTACATGAAGGAGATCGAAGGCGTCTCGCGTGGCGGGATCATCAACCCGGCGCAGGCCGCGGCCAAGGAGCGGGCCAAGGGCTACAAGACCGACATGGAACGGGCGGGCATCCAGGTCGTCCTCGAGGCCGAGGTGGCCGTCACCGAGACCAACTACGCAGGCGTCGCCGCCAATGTCGAGAAGAACAACGTCGACCTGCTGGTCACCACGCTCGAGATCACCGGCATGTCGAACCTGGCGCGCGACCTCAAGACCAACGGCTACTTCCCGAAGGTCCCCTTCTACGGCGCCCAGGCCTACGGGCGTGACTTCATCGCGCGTGCCGGCGACGCGGCCGAGCCGACAGTCCTCGGACTGGCGTACGCGATCCTCGAGGACGCGGGCTCGAACCAGATGGTGAACGACTTCCTCACCTGGTACGAGCGGACGAACCCGGGTTCCGACATCGACTTCTTCGCCATCATGTCGTGGGTCGCCGCGGACCTCTACGTGAGCGCACTCCGGAGCGTCGACGGACCCCCGACCCGGGACAAGGTGCTCGCCGCGCTCCAGGGCACGACCGACTACGACGCGAGCGGGATGATCGCTCCGATCAACCCGGCCGGCAAGAAGGGCGCGAGCTGCTTCATGATCGCCAAGGTGAACGGCGGCAAGTGGGTCCGCGACCATCCGCCCGGCTCCGGCTTCGAGTGCGGGTACGGATGACGGTCGACGCGACCGAGGTCGAGACCCCGCCCGGTCTGCTCGACGATCTCCGAGACCGGCTGCCGTCGGAACCACGAGCGTTCGTGGGGCCCGTGGTGGCGATCGCCTTCACACTGTTCGTGTTCACCGAGGCGAGCGACGTCTCCGACTTCCTGCAGTTCACGATGATCGGCATCGCTGTCGGCTCCGTGTACGCGATCAGCGCGGCGGGGCTCGTCCTGACCTACACGACGACCGGCGTGTTCAACTTCGCCCATGGCGCCGTCGGCATGGTGGCCGCGTACCTCTACTTCCAGACGAAGGTCGAGTTCGGTTGGCCGACGCCGGTGGCGATGCTGGTCGTGATCGGCGTGTTGGGCCCAGTCGTCGGGCTCCTCCTCGAACGCATCATGCGCACGTTCAAGGGGGCGAGCGCCGGTACCACGCTGACGGTGAC